>NZ_QPEL01000005.1:0-45724 GCF_008368965.1 Bacillus sp. AY2-1
GAAGGCGTTTCGTTTATTGTATAAAATATTTATTCGCCAATAAACATATATAAGTTATTTGGCTTTATAACGGCATCTCCTGCATAAATAACCCACTCTGTTAAGTTATCAAAATCTAAATGATAACTATTTCCTTCACTCATATCTTCTATAAAATATGGTTCATTAATGAGTATTCCTTGAATGAAATCTTCCGTAATGTTTTGCATTTCAAACCACATATGTTCACTTTTTCCTTCTTCGTAGGAGACACCAAACTTAGCAAGGAAACGAAAATCTTCATTTGATTGTTCAATGTGAAAAATGTTGCTGAAATACCCGAAAGTATTTTTCGCATTGTAAGCCATACGAGCCGTTTCACTATTTGTTTTATAGAACATGAGCCCTGTAGCTTCCTCGTGTTCTTTGAAAAAACTTTCAATATATTCTTCTGAAGTATTAAATTTGAATAAGAGAACGGATGGAGATTGATGGTATTCATCTCGGGCATCCATTCCGCCTAAGAATGTATTTTGTGCATCTATTGGTTGTAGTTTCACTTCTTCATCCTCGATTGAAGATAATTGGTCCATACTCGTTTTATGCCCTATATAAGATAATCCTTTTTCCCACGGAACAGCGACTGTATGTATAGAACCTTGCTGACTATGCGCGATAACGATAGGCTCATTCATAGGGACTTGTCCATTCTCAACGGCATTATTAGCAAATGTTTGAAAGAGATCGCCAATGCCGTAGTAGGAAGAAATGCGATTTGGAATAATTAACTCTATTTCAGTTACGCCTGCTCTTAAAAGACCATGTGTATGAAACCAATATTGCGTAGGCTCATCATCTTTATCGTCTTCATAAACAGAATGAATAACGTACAAGTCAGGAATGTCAGGTAATAATTCATTTTCAACGTGATATTCAATATAACTTCTAGATATCACTTTCATTGCTGCACTTGAATCGATTACAAATAACAAATCTGGGGCGAGATTCCATAAAAACTGTAACTGCTGGAAAAAGCAGTCCAGTACATCGCCTACAAATAGCGTACGAGTGAAAATTTCAGTGCCGAAAGCCGCATCTTCAAAATTACGATCTACGATTGTAGAATCTTGTCTATTGTACATTTTGTATTCTTCTGGGTCATTCGCCTCATCAATATGCAGTTCATACGGTATGATTGCTTCATCCATATGTAACTCAAAAATAAGGCTTGTCTCATCACTATAAACAATTTTTAACTCATCAACTTTAGTAGCGATAGTCTCTAGCCGCTGTTTTAACTGCTCAATTGTAATTCTAGTTGGTATAACAGCAATCATATCTGAAAAATGACGTTCTAATGTTCCATTCATAGCTGCGCGGTATGTTTCTGTTTGCACTTCCATCCAATCACTCCTATTCAAATGAATCCATTTTACATGCCAATCAAATGTCGATATTTTCTGTTTTCTCTCTCTAACATTATAGAGTGCATTTGTAGAAGGTGTAAAATTATTATTTTGTATTATAGGTTGAAAGCTTGTAAATTAAATAAATCTTTTGTAAAATTTGTCGAAAAATAGTTCTATATAACGAATCATTTGTTATGATAGAAATGCTGAGAAAATATGAAATATGGAGAGGAAAATGGCTGTGAAGAAATTGTTAAGTGTCTTTTTATCATTCTTGCTATTGCTTTCATTTACTGGAACTTTAGCGCAAGCAGAAGAAACTGCTTCTATGTCAGTAGAAAAAGCAATTCAAGTATTTAAGCAGCAAGGGAAAACGAAGGGGATAGTGGAAGGGTACATTGTTGGATATACGCAAAGTTCTTCTAAATATACGAAGGATCCAGCTAAGTTTGATGATACAAACGTAGCAATTGCAGATTCGCCAAACGAAACGAATCCAGACAAAATCATGCCTGTTCAGTTGCCAAAAGGTGATGTGAGAACGGCAGTGAATGTAAAAGATCATCCTGAAAATATCGGGAAGAAAGTTAGTTTGACTGGGACTCTTGAATTATATTTTAGTAACCCAGGTTTAAAATCAGTAACAGCTTATAAGTTTCAAGGTGAAGGCCAAAACCGTGTTAGCGATGTAGTATCTTCACCGAACGGTGGAGAAGTCGCTAAAGGAACAGCGGTAACATTAACGACGAATACAGAAGGGGCAACAATCTACTATACGTTAGATGGCTCTAATCCTACTAATAAAAGCGTTCGTTATAATGGACAAATTGTAGTGAATGAAAATAGTGTAGTGAAAGCAATCGCAGAAAAAGAAGGGCTTACTTCTTCAGCAATTTCGACGTTTTCGTTTATTATCGTAAATAATGAACAGGTTCGTATTCATGACATTCAAGGAAAATCACATATGTCTCCTTACAACGGGAAGAAAGTATACAATGTGGAAGGCGTTGTCACAGCGCTTGATAAAAACGGCTTTTATATAGAAGACAATCAGCTAGATAATGATCCAGCTACTTCAGAAGGTATGTACGTATACAAAAAAGATGCGAATGTAGCAGTAGGAGATCTTATTCAAGTTGATGGAGTAGTAGAAGAATATGTTGGACCAGGATATGCAGAGCGATTTGAAACAGACTTAACGACGACAGAAATTAAGGCGAGTCGCGTTGTTGTAATCGCAAAAGATCAATCTTTACCAGCACCGATTGTACTTGGGGAAAACGGTGTGAAAATCCCGGATCAGATTATTGATAATGATGCATTTGGTTTATTTGATCCAAATGAAGATGCAATCGACTTCTATGAAAGTATAGAAGGTATGCGTGTTACGATGCCAACACCAAAAATTATTGCACCTCAGAAAAACGGAAATTTATATGTAACAGTAAAAAATGGTGGAGATAAAATAGTAACACAATATGGCACACCTCTATTAGATGAAAATCAATTAAACCCAGAGCGTCTTTCTGTAAAAGTGCCTCGCGATTATGTAGCAAAAGTAGGAGATACTTTCACTGGAGATATAACAGGGGTAGTAGGATATGATTACGGTTCTTTCCGTATTTCGCCAATAACAGAATTGCCAGCTGTAGTGGATGGTGGATTTAAGCAAGTAGGGGCAAATATTCAGCCTCGTCTTGATAAGTTAACAGTTGCTACATATAACATTGAAAACTTCTCGGCGAATAAAAAAGAAACAACAGATGAAAAGGTAAAAGCGTTAGCGTATTCTATTAAATACAATTTAAAAATGCCAGATATTATCGGTGTAGAGGAAATGCAAGATAATAACGGATCAATTAATGACGGTACAACAGATGCGTCATTGAGCGCAAAACGTATCATTGATGCAGTTCTAGAAATTCGTGGACCGAAGTATGAGTATGTAGAAATTGCTCCAAACAATAATCTAGACGGAGGAGCACCAGGAGCGAATATTCGCGTCGGTTTCTTCTACAACCCATCACGCGTGAAATTAGCAGCAGTACCGAAGTTACTTGATAAAAATGTGGTTCGCATTGGAGACGAAAGTTCATTATTTGAAAGTACACGTAAACCGTTAGCGGCAGAATTTACGTTCCAAGGACAAAACGTTGTTGTCGTTGCAAATCACTTAAACTCAAAAATAGGGGATGCAACGCCATTTGGAAAAGTGCAACCGCTCGTATTAAAAAGTGAAGACAAACGAATTCAGTTAGCACAAGAAGTAAATCAATTTGTACAAGGAATTCAGAAAAAGAACACAAATGCACCAGTTGTTGTGTTAGGAGATATGAACGATTTTGAGTTTGCTAAACCACTAAAAGCACTAGAAGGAACAAACTTAAAGAATATGTTAAACACAGTGCCGAAAGAGAATCGTTACACGTACATTCACGAAGGAAATGCACAAGTGTTAGATCATATTTTAGTAACAAACAACATCGCACCGCACACAATTGTAGATCCAGTGCACTTAAACTCAAACATAATGAAAGAGCACGGACGTGTAAGCGATCATGACCCAGTACTTGCTCAAATTGATTTGAAGAAAGCTTCTTAAAGAAAGGAACGCTTAGGTGACTGAGCGTTCTTTTTTGTTTCTGCATCAATAGTATAAAGAGATGATTCCTTTTTTTGTAATCTGATGATAAAATTAATTGAATATTCAGTCGTTAGGAGGGCAGCGATGCAAGCACGAATAAATGGAAAATTAATGAATCAGTTTGCAATTTTTTTTAGTACGATCGTCATGCTTCAGTTTGTAGCTGATATAACAGGACTTACAAGTAATTTAGACATTACGTATAACTTAATACATACAGCAACTTCTTATATAACATTTAGTTTGGCGGTTATTTTCACTTTAATAGGTGCAAGAAGAGAATTAAGTAAATATGCAATTGCTTCATTATGTTTAGTAGTGGCGATTAAAGCAATTTATTTTGTAGCGGTTGTTATTTTATGGGGATTGGCTGGTACACCGTAAATGAATAGTAAATAAAACCCTAATTTCCAATATAGTAAGGAAATTAGGGTTTTATTATACTTGAAAAGCCTTTCTACACCGCTCTCTTCTTTGCAACCTTCTTCTATATTTTTTTCTATCACGCTTTACTCCTTGTATGTACATGAATAAACTAACGAGAAGGAAAAAAGTGCATTGCATCGTTAAAATATACGGCGACATGCCATGCAACGGTTGTTTTGGGTCATATAAATGAAAAGGCGCTCCGCCTATTGTAGGGAATATCGTATTTAGCAGGACGTATGGAATGGAGGCAACTGCAAATGGGAAGAGAATCGCCATATAGTCCTTTTGTGACCACGCAGATGCTGCAAGTCCTAAAAGGGCCATTAAACCTGCAAATAAAAAATTAATTCCGATATATACAGTAATGTAAGTGAGGGGAGATTCGTAATATAAGTTTGCAAACATCCCATTATCATTTATAATGCCTGAACCAGCCGTCGGTTCTCCGTCTGGAATGGTTAATTTGCAAAATAATAACGATAAGATGAATGGAAATGTATAAAGAAGTCCGCCACAAAAGAATGTAACGATATATTTCGTTACTGAATAAGGGAACAAAGAAATCCCTTTACTTACAAACGGTTTAAAACCATCTGATTTATCCGAATTGTAACTTGTACTAAAGGGGAAACTAGCAATAACGGGCATTAATAATAAATAAACATCCATTTCATTGTCGCGAAATCCAATCCATTTAAAAGCTGTTGTTACAAACGCATCCGTTCCATCCCCAATGTAACGAATTACATAATAATAATGGTAAATAAAAATAAGAGCTAGTCCACTAAACATAATAATTAAAGAAACACGATTACAAAAAGCTTGCTTTATATTTAAACGAAGCGCACGCATCATGACTGAAAAAGCCTCCACTATTTTGATAAACTTGTCTATTTTCTATATTACTATTAATTGTAAAGATTTTCTTGTTTTTTTATTTGATTATTTGAAAAAGAGGAATTTTGTTGTTGTGAAGTAAGGTTTAATCATATATCTTAAGAACACCTTTTCCTTTTCTCTTTTCTTCTGATAAACTATGGACAGTATGATATACACTGACTGGAATTTTTTTATACTGGAAATAATAAAAAAGAGAACTTGTCTAGAATGTAAGCGTGTGGTAATATCAAAGGTGTACTGATTGACTATATTATCCAATTGGTCATTTTTGGAGGTGAAGATGTGGCGATAGATCGAAAACGTTCTATTATTGAAGCTGCAACAAAGTCTTTTTCAGCGTTCGGTTATAAAGCAACAACGATGGATCAAGTAGCGAAGTTAGCGAATGTAGGAAAAGGAACGATTTATACTTTTTTCAAAAATAAAGAAGAGCTATTTGGTGAAATTATTTCTAATTTAATTACAGAAATGAAGCAAGTTGCAGAAAGTGCAATTCGTTCAGATGTTTCATTTTTTGAAAATGTACATAGAGCATTATATAGCATCTTGGAATTTAGAAAAGAACATCAGCTCATGATTAAATTAATTCAAGAAGAGCGCGATATGGGAACGAAAGAAGTACAAGAAGTCATGCAACAAGTTGATGTGGAAATTGTTTCTGTTATTCAATCGTATTTAAAGATTGCGATTGAAAAAGGTGAAATTAGCAAATGTGATCCAGAAATTACAGCATTTATTATGCTTCGTCTATATGTATCGCTTATTTTTGATTGGGAAAAAAATCATGAACCGCTAGAAAAAGAAAAAATTGCAGAGTTATTTGAACTTTATTTACTAAAAGGATTGTCAAACTAAGATGATCCTTTTAATTTTATAAAAAAATGACCAAATTAATAATGAGGTCATATATTTAATTTGAGGAGGAGTTATAGAAAAATTATAATCATAATGAGAAAAAGTTGCATAGTAATAAGTTCGGGGATAAGGCATATGTATGAAAAAGTATAGCCTTTTTGTTTGGGTAAAAATGACCAAATGAATATTTCGGTCATTTTAATAAAGGGGGAGAAATGATGAAATGGAATCAGTTGCTTCGTAAAGAATTTACTGAAATTATAAAAAGTAAAAAAATATTAATTCCAATTATCGCGGTTTTATTCGTACCGATTTTATATGCAGGTATGTTTTTATGGGCCTTTTGGGATCCGTATAAACAGTTAGATGATTTACCAGTTGCGGTAGTCAATTTAGATAAAGGTGCAGTATTTGATGGGAAACCAATTGAGGTCGGAAAAGGGCTCGTTGATAACTTAAAAGATAATACAAGTTTCAAATGGGAATTTGTAAGTGAAAAAGAAGCGGAAAAAGGAATGGAAGGTAGAAAGTATTACATGTTAGTACGCATTCCAGATGACTTCTCAAGTAACGCTACAACGTTATTAAAAGATGATCCAAAACCATTAAATTTAGAATACATTCCAAACGAAAGCTTAAACTTCTTATCTTCACAAATTGGCGGAACAGCCATTGAAAAAATTAAAGGTGAAGTATCAAGTACGTTAACGAAAACATATGCAGAGAAAATGTTTGATTCTATTCAAGACGTCTCAAAAGGATTAGCAGATGGGGCGGAAGGAGCAAATAAACTACACGACGGATCAAGTGAGCTGCATGATGGTTCCAGTAAAGTGACGGATGGCCTTCATACACTTCAAGGGAAGTCTGGAGAGATGAAGGATGGAGCTCAGAAATTAGCAGATGGATCTAATAAGTTAGTAGATGGATCAGGCAAAGTAACAAATGGTTTAAATACGTTAAATAGCAAAACAGGTGAGATGCAGACGGGTATAGGGAAATTGCAAGATGGATCTCAGAAAGTAACAGCGGGTTTGAATACGTTAGTAAATAAATCAGGTGAATTAAAAACAGGAACGAATGAATTAGCAGCTGGTATGGAACAGCTTGTTGGAGGACAAAGTCAATTAGAGGGGGTTTCTCAAAAAATTGAAAAGGGTTTGCAAGAATTAGATAGTAAAGTGAAAAGTTCCGCTGCAGGTTTAGAAGAAATGCAGGCGAAAGTTCCTACAATATTAAATAAAGTAAATGAGAAAATAGACGGAGCTGAAAAAAACGTAAATCAGTTAAATGGATTTACTCAATCAACAGCAGGAGATGCCAAAAATGCAGCGCAAGATGTAGCTAATTTACAAAAGCAAATTGAGAGTTTACCAAAAGAATATCAAGAGCAGTTACAACCGTATATAACAAATGCGGCAAAAAGTACAGCGACAGTTCAACAAAAAGTTGCTGTAGTATCGGGTGGAACAAAGACACTAAACGAAGAAGTAAATCAACTAAAAGGTGAAATAAATCAAAAGGCAAGTGAAATGCAAAACAAACTACCGAATTCAGGTGGGATTAATACTTTAACGGATGGTATTACGAAATTAATGAATGCGCAAAACCAATTTGTAAGTAAGTTTCACGGATTTGGTGAAGGATTAAATAATGCCAAAGTAGGTGTAAATAAATTAAATAAGGGGTCAGATCAATTAATTGATGGAGTAACTCAATTAGCGGACGGCTCAAGCAAAGTAACAGGTGGTTTAGGTACATTATCCGCAGGAGCAAATCAAATGTCAGGAGGAATAACACAATTAGTAGACGGTTCAAGCCAAGTAACAACTGGCTTAGGTACTCTAAATGGTGGTCTAAACCAAATGTCAACTGGCTCAACCCAGCTAATCGACGGTGTAAATAAACTAGCAGACGGCTCAGGAAAAGTAACTGATGGACTAGTGAAAGTAAACGATGGTTCAGGTGAACTTGCTGAGAAACTTGGGGAAGGGGCAGAGAAAACTGGGGAAGTAAAAGGGACAGATAAAACGTATGATATGTTTGCAAGTCCTGTAAAGGTGAAGACGGAGAAAATGGCGGAAGTTCCTAACTACGGAACTGGATTTACACCGTATTTCTTATCACTCGGTTTATTCGTTGGGGCATTACTATTATCAATCGTATATCCATTACGTGATACAGTTGGCGTTCCAAAATCAGGATTTAGTTGGTTTATTAGTAAGTTCGGCGTGTTACTATCAGTCGGTATTATTCAAGCGATAGTAGCAGATGTTATATTACTGTTCGGATTAGGTGTAGAAGTACAAAGTATTCCGTACTTCATACTCTTTAGCATCGTTACAAGTTTAGCGTTTATTGCATTAATTCAATGTTTAGTAACAGCATTCGGTGATGCAGGGCGTTTCATCGCCATCATCACATTAATTATTCAGCTTACAACAAGTGCTGGAACATTCCCGTTAGAGTTAATTCCGAAGTTTTTACAACCATTTAATGCTTGGTTACCGATGACATACTCTGTATCAGGATTGAAAGCAGTCGTATCAAGCGGAGACTTTAACTTCATGTGGCAAAACATAGGAATGCTCATGATCTTTATCGTTGTATTATCACTTGGAACAATCGCCTCCTTAACTTTGATGCACAAACGACAATTTAAAAATGTTGCTGAAAATCAATCGGTTGAAGCGTAAAAAAAGCACCTTTTTGGTGCTTTTTTATTTTAATAGAGGGCATCTTTTCCTTGGTTCATCTATAAATCTTTCTAAAAGCTATAGAAACGAAAGAAAAGGAATTACAACAATTTACAGAGAAACATAGGGTAGAGGAGTTGATATGATGAAAGGCAATCCTACTTACTATTTTATCTTATATCCATTAATCTTCTTTCTCGTTTTCTCTCTTTCACCTATCTTGTTTCAGAAAAAAGAATATACGAGTATGAAAGATATACTAGGGATACTTTTATTTTACTATGTGCTAATTAGTGGATATTACTTTATGGATGTTGTAAGTGAAAGAATGAAGAAGGATAGTAAAGATAAACGATAAATTTTATTGTATAAAAACCGATGGAGGATAAAAAATGACTGAAAGTGAGATGAAATTCCGTGATACGACCATTCGTAACTTTTTTGATAAAGAGAATCGTTTAAAATCGATTCCAGGTCAAAAGAAGAAAAAATTAGTATTGTTAGAGCATTTAATTAGCAAGTTAAATGCTAAAAATCAATATACAGAAAAAGAAATTAATACATTTATAAAACAATATCATGATGATTTTTGTACAATTAGACGTGAATTTATTGTACATAGGTTTATGGATAGAGAGGATAGTATGTACCGTATAAACGGGAGAGAAGTTTGGACGAAGTGGGAGGAGTTAAAATAATGAATCAGCGAGGGAATCCCCGCTGATTATAAGCCTGTGCTAGTCTTGCTGTTTCTTTGTAGTAAGTCTATGAACGCTTCAACATTCGAACTTGTAATGTATCCAAGCGTTATATATTCATCTTCATAGTAAAATATTATTTTTTTGTCAAAGATTCTTCTCTTCGTTTCTATGGATAGAATTTTTTCATAATCAAATTCGGCAATGAATGTGTTTTTATATTGGCTAAAAAAGAGAAGTCTTTGATTAGTAGCAAGTAACATGCCAGGATACGGGACTTTATGCGTAATCATATAGCCAGTAAGTGAACATTTTAAAGTAGATAAAATTTTTTCTTCTTTATGTAATAGTTGTTTTGCATCTGTTAAGATAGGGTTCATTCCATATATTCCTTTTATTTTGATTTGTGAATATTGTATCAAGAGTAAAAAGATTCTCAATATGTAATATTGCATATTGGACGTTTTATAGTTTTAATATTATTTTTAAAAAGAAAAAGTACGAGGTGATTCAATGATACGGTTAGTAAAAGAGACTGATGCAGAAGCAATTATGAATATTAGAAAAGAAATTATATTATCGGAAACTACTACAAAATTTTTCATAGTATCCCCAAAGAAGTTACCGAATGATAGTAATGCAGAAAGAGAAAAGATACGGAAAAGCAATGAGAAAGGTAATCTCTATATCGTGTATGAAGTAGATAGGAAGGTAGTTGGCTTTTTACTTTTCAACCGATATGAACTAGAACGGTTACAACACGCAGGCACAATGGGAATGGGGATTAAAGAGGCGTATTGTAATCAAGGCATCGGCACGGAATTAATTGAATTTCTTATTAGTTGGGCTAAAGGGCAGAAAGGTTTAGAGAAAATTTGCTTAGGTGTAGTTTCTGTTAATGATCGGGCAATTAAAGTGTACAAACGTATGGGTTTTGTAGAAGAAGGGAGACAACGAAAGCAAATAAAGTATGAAGATGGATCATATGGAGACGATGTATTGATGGGCTTTTATATTGAATAAAGGATATATGGTATTAAGAAAAGGAATGTACCTACCGTAAATGTCTAAAAGCAGTATATTGCCCCTCCATTAACAGACTTTTACCTATGTATAATATTAATATAGTAAAATCATAACAACCGATATTGCAGTTTCCAATAATATACTATATAATCAATTTAAGAAAACGTTTTCATGCAAAGGGGGAGAATTTCGTGTCGACTATAGAGGACGTGGCGAAATTAGCGGGGTTATCAAGGACAACGGTTTCTAGGGTGATTAATAATCATCCATATGTTTCAGATGAGAAGAAAAAAAGGGTTCAATTAGCAATGAAGCATTTAGGCTTTGTTCCTAATTCTGCGGCGAGAAGGCTTCGTAAACAAAAAACGGAAACAATTGCGGTGCTAGTTCCAAGGATTACAAATCCTTTTTTCAGTAGATTTATTGAAGCAATCGAGATTGCAGCTTCTGAACATAAATATAAACTGATTATTTGTCAAACAAGATATTTACCTGAAAAAGAGATGGAGTATTTACAATTATTATCTACGAAACAAGTAGATGGGATTATTCTATGTTCACTAGAAAATCCGTGGGAAGATGTAGAGCCATACTTACAGCACGGTCCAATCGTGTTATGTAATGAATATATTGAGGAAGCAAATATTCCAACAGTGAAGTTTGATCATGCGCAAGGAGCATACATAGCTGCGAAGCATGTGTTAGATCAAGGATATCGCAATCTTATTTTTTGCCGTGGTAACGAAACCAAATTAGTTAGCCAGCAGCGAAAAATGGGCTTTTTACGTGCAATAACTGAGAAGAGCCGCCAAGTAGAAGCGATTGATTTTCTTGAAAACGCTTTCTCTTGGGAGGATGGAAAACGAATATTCCATGAAGTATTAAAGGACAAAAAAAATCCTACCGCGATTTTGGCAGGAGGCGATGAGGTAGCAGCTGGAATTATCTCAGAGGCGAAGCACCATAACTGGAGCATTCCAGATGATCTCGCTGTTATCGGTTTTGATAATCAAATATTATCACAGATTACAGAGCCAGGTATTACGACAATTGAACAGCCAATCGATGAGATGGCCCGAAAAGTTGTCGACCTGATGATGGATAAAATCCATACGAAAAATTATCGACAAAAAGAATTGTATGAGTTTGAACTGGAGCTCTTGGTGAAAGGTTCAACGATGAAGAAGGATACGATGTTATTAGCCTAGTAGACTATGTCTGCTAGGTTTTTTTATGTTCATAAACTACTATTCTTCGTGAACGCAGTCATCACATTTGTTATGGTATGCTTCGTGTTGCTCATCAATTTCTTTCCCACAGTGCGCACAAGTTTTCGTCGGTAAATTTCTGAAAAACTCCATTGGTTGATCGATCATGTCAATCCCTCCATTTCCATTTCTTACTATTATTGTATTAGTACAAAAAATAAAAGTCAACAACTGTTTTATAACAAAATTGAAAATTAATGAAAAAGTTTAGGAAATGGATTATAGTTAACAATGTAGAATGTAAGTGAAACATGCATTCCTACTCGGTTTTAGAAAGGATGGATACATATGAAAATGACTGTTGTCGGCTTTTGGGGCGGATTTCCAGAAGCGGGAGAAGCAACGTCGGGGTATTTGTTTGAACACGATGGTTTTCGTTTACTTGTAGACTGTGGTAGTGGTGTACTAGCACAGCTTCAAAAATATATAACACCATCTCATATAGATGCAGTTGTACTGTCACACTATCATCACGATCATGTTGCGGACATTGGGGTATTGCAATATGCGAGATTAATTACGAGTGCAACAACAAGGCAACTACCGGAATTACCAATATACGGTCATACGTTTGACGAGAATGGATTCCATTCTTTAACACATGAACCACATACGAAAGGAATCGCGTACAATCCAGAAGAAACACTTCAAGTTGGACCGTTCTCGATTTCGTTCTTAAAAACTGTTCATCCTGTTACATGCTTTGCGATGCGTATTACAGCTGGAGATGGTGCTGTAGTATACAGCGCTGATTCAAGTTATATTCCTGAATTCATTCCATTCACGAAAGATGCTGATCTTTTCATTTGTGAGTGTAATATGTATGCACATCAAGAGGCTGCAAAAGCAGGGCATATGAATAGTACAGAAGTAGCAAGTATTGCAAAAGATGCGAATGTAAAAGAACTTTTATTAACGCACTTACCGCATACAGGAAACCCATCTAATTTAGTAACAGAAGCAAAACAAATTTTCAGTGGCCATATTACGCTAGCGCATAGTGGCTACGTATGGAACTCATGAGGTGATACGATGTTATTTATTGATAATAAAGGAATTACAGATCCTAGAATAAACTTAGCGATTGAAGAATATTGTGTGAAAAATTTAGATATTAACGAAACATATTTACTGTTCTACATTAACGAACCTTCGATTATCATTGGTAAAAACCAAAACACAGTAGAAGAAATTAATGCAGATTACGTAAAAGAAAAAGGTATTCATGTCGTTCGTCGTCTATCAGGCGGAGGCGCAGTATATCATGATTTAGGAAACTTAAACTTCAGCTTTATCACGAAAGATGATGGAGATAGTTTCAGCAACTTCAAAAAATTCACAGAGCCTGTAACGAAAGCGCTTGGTAAATTAGGTGTAAATGCAGAACTAAGTGGTCGTAACGACATTTTAGCTGAAGGAAGAAAAATTTCAGGTAACGCGCAGTTCTCAACGAAAGGTCGTATGTTCAGTCACGGTACGTTACTATTTGACTCTGAAATCGATCACGTCGTATCAGCACTGAAAGTAAAAATGGATAAGATCCAATCAAAAGGAATTAAATCAATCCGTAGCCGCGTTGCGAACATTACAGAGTTCCTAAACGAAGAAATGACGACAGAAGAGTTTAGACAACTTCTTCTAGAAACAATTTTCGAAGGAGAAACAGAAATCCCAACGTATGAATTAACAGAAGAGGATTGGAAAGAAATCCATAAACTTTCTGAAGAGCGCTACCGCAATTGGGACTGGAACTACGGAAAATCACCGAAGTTCAACTTACAACATTCACACCGCTTCCCAGTTGGACAAGTTGACGTTCGTCTGGAAGTGAAAAAAGGAACAGTAACAGAATGCAAAATTTACGGCGACTTCTTCGGTTCACTAGATGTTCATGATATCGAAGAGCGTCTAACAGGCGTTCAGTTCGATAAAGATACATTCACTGCAGCTTTAGAAGGCGTAGATATCGCACGCTACTTCGGTAACATTACAACTGAAGATTTCTTACATTTATTCTTCTAAAAATGAGGGAGGCTGCCATAACGGGCAGCCTCTTTTTTTGCGTAGATTGTCGCGTTTTTTCGGTAAGTCGATATATTCGAAAAATCGCGGATATAATTTCATTCACCATAAAATCACAGGACATCTGCCTCTTATAAAGGAATATATATATTCAAAAGGAGGCGGATTGATATGAAAAGGGTAATGTACGTTGTATTATTACTCAGCTTTGTCATCGGAATGACAGCGTGTAACAGTGGATCGCCCTCAAGTCGTACAATTTTGTCTATCGGAAAACCAGCGGAGGATAATGTTATATATTTTACGCATACAGATAACAAACGAAAGATACATGATATACAAGACATGTTTCAAAATAAGAAGTGGAAAAGAAATGAAACATTCAGCACTGTTAATAAAACGCCAGATGTCGTCTTATCAATAGATGAAAACAACAAAGGGTTACCGACGTTATATGTTACCGTGTATTTTCATGAAAATGGAGCGGACGTTTTGAATTTGTATGGGGAGTATACGAGCTTAAATAAAGAGGAACTTGAAAATCTTAGAAAAAAGATGAGTGCATATTATCCTAAAATGATTTTTGGTCTAGTGTTATAAATTACTTGTAAATAAAATCCCCTTATTTTTCCAAATTAAACTAAGAGAAGGTGATCTGTCTATATGCAGTTAATAGAATATCACTTGCCACTTTAATTTTCTTTTAATATAATTAATTTAGAATTTTTAAATATTCTAAATTTTATAAAGGTGGGGTTTTTGTGAATCTCGTTCAATCTTTGGCTGAAACGGCAAAAAAGAAGGGGAAAAAACCGGCTTATATATTTATGGATCAGTCGGTCTCATATGACCAATTAAACAAAATGGTCACAAGGTTTTCTAGCAATTTAGCAGAAATGGGCATTGGAAAAGGGGACAATGTCGCATTAGTTGTTGGGAACTCACCACATTTTTTGGTCGGTTTATACGGAACAATGAAAGCCGGAGCAACTGTTATTCCAGTTAATCCAATTTATACAGCAGACGAAATGCATTACATTTTACAAAATGGAGATGTAAAAACAATCATCGTACTCGACGTCCTTCTACCTGTTATACAATCTCTTACAACAAGACTTCCTTCATTAGAAAACATCATCATATGCGAAACCTCATCAGATTTTAACCATACAGAAACCGAAAAAATGAAAACGTTTACTAGTTTTGTGGGGGCTGGAGATTTACAATACGAAGGCCCTGAACTAGATGAAGAGGATGTAGCGGTTATCCTATACACTTCAGGTACAACTGGAAAACCGAAAGGCGCTATGCTCACACATAAAAATTTATATAGTAATGCGAATGATGTTGCGTCTTATTTACAATTTACTGCTGACGATCGCGTCGTTGCGGCACTGCCAATGTTCCATGTATTCTGTTTAACAGTTGCGGTAAATGCACCGATTGTGAACGGAGCAACGATTTTAATGTTACCGAAATTTAGTCCGAAAGAAGTATTCCGTATTTGTCGTACGTACGAACCAACGATCTTTGCTGGCGTACCGACGATGTACAATTATTTATATTTATTTGAAGAAGCAAGCGCAGAAGATGTGAAGACGCTTCGCCTTTGTATTTCCGGTGGTGCATCGATGCCTGTTGCTCTTCTGCAAAACTTTGAAAAACGTTTTAACGTTATTGTTTCAGAAGGATACGGTTTATCAGAAGCATCACCAGTTACTTGTTTCAACCCGCTAGATCGTCCTCGTAAACCAGGATCAATTGGCACAAATATTTGGCATGTAGAAAATAAAATTGTAAATGAACTTGGGGAAGAAGTACCTGTCGGCGCAGTCGGCGAATTAATCGTTCGCGGACCTAACGTTATGAAAGGATACTATAATGCACCAGAAGATACAGCTGCGACATTGAAAGACGGCTGGCTATATACAGGTGACTTAGCGAAAATGGATGAAGAAGGTTACTTCTATATCGTTGATCGTAAAAAAGATATCGTCCTAGTTGGCGGTTATAACGTATATCCTCGTGAAGTAGAAGAAGTATTATATACGCACCAATCAGTAGCTGAAGTTGTTGTAATCGGTGTTCCTGATGAAAACTTAGGAGAAGCTGTGCGAGCGTACGTCGTTTTGAAGCAAGCAAACGTAACAGAAGAAGAACTAATGCATTACTGTACGTTACATTTAGCGAAATATAAAGTGCCGAAAAGCATTGAGTTTTTAATAGAATTACCGAAGAATACGACGGGTAAATTGTTAAGAAGAGCATTGAGAGAGAAAGCGATGCAAGTGTAATGAAGAAAAGGTCCCCTAAAAGATATTTTAGGAGACCTTTTCTTTGTTTATCGTAATAACTTTTTCTCATATGAAATGTAGTAGGAAGTTTGTATATATAATAGCGGAGCGTGTTCAAATAACTATTTGGTACTAGTAGTAATGAAGATATTCTTCCTACTTTCTTACATGAAATTTTTAATTTTGGATATTTGTATCATATGTTTCTGCAACAAACACAAAGTCTACATGCTCTTTATCAATAAAAATACTTGTTTTAGATGGAAGACCTGTTATGGTAGAAACAATATCAACCTCAACAAGGTCAAATCCTACACGATAAGCATCTGCAATTTCAATTCCACCAGTTAGAAAATGCAATCCATCCCCAAATGACTTAAATACAAATACATTTTCTTTCAAACTTTTATTATCCATTTCAATCCATTCTTCGTTAATATAAATCTTAAATGTCGTGCACTTTGGAACACACTCGATGTGATGTATCCCTTTATAACTATTAAGCGAAAACATATAGGTATGAGTTTCTTTAAAGTTAATATCTATCCCGTATTTAAAAGCAAAGGTTTTATATACCATTTCATAAAACAATGGCATTACAATATCATCCCATGCGTCATAGGCAAAAGCATGAATTGGTATTAGATGAGGATATAAACTTACAATCGCTTTTTGAAAATTAAGTAAGATGGTTGTATCTGTAATTTCTTTTAAAGAATCATCTATTTCATGGTCATAATCTTTCGAAATTCTGTTATCAATCATATGAAAAACTCCTTACATAGTCTTCTATATACTACGTTTTTCCGCATCATCAGTTTGTGCCTTCTTCAACTAAATTGCAAGTTTAACCGATGATTCCAAAAAAGCCCTTGTCTTATTTTATCAATTGTTAAATGTATTTATCTTTAAACTTCAATACGAAGATTAAACATGAAGGTGCGGGCGGAAAAGTAACAGAAACAAACTTTGTATATGACCCGATTAACCAATTATTAAATGAAGCACTACCAAACGGAACAACTAAATCATACACATATGATGGATTTGGAAACCGTACAAGTGTGAAAGTTGTAGAGAATGGAAAAGAAACAAAATCTATAGCGGCAACATTCAATGAAGGAAATCAGCTTGTAAAATTCGGAAACGAATCGTTAACGTATGATGCGAATGGCAATCGTACGTCTGATGGAAAGTACAAGTATACATGGAATGAAAATGACCAAATTGTAGCGATTACAAAACAAGGTGAAAGCAATGCATTCGCAACGTATAAATATGATGAGGATAATCGTCGTATTGAAAAGAATGTCAATGGTCAAGTAACACGTTACTTCTATGATGGAGATAGTATCAATCCATTGTATGAAACAGATGGAAGTGGAACTGTACTTCGTCAATATGTATACTCAACAAGTGGCGCGCGTCTAGCGATGAAATCAAAAGGACAAACGTTATACTACCATTACAACCCTCGTGGTGATGTCGTTGCGATGACAGATCAAAATAGAGAAGTTGTAGCAACGTATGAATATGATTCGTGGGGTAACGTACTAAAGAGCGACGTAAAAGGTATCGCCGCAGACAATCCATTTGGATATGCGGGATACATGTATGATAAAGAAATTGGGATGTACTATCTGATTGCGCGTTATTATAATCCGGAGCATGGTGTGTTCTTATCGGTGGATCCTGATCCGGGTGATGAAGATGACCCAATTACCATGAATGGGTATACGTATGGTGATAATAATCCAGTAATGTTGATAGATCCAGATGGTAATATACCTGTTGCTCCACTTGTAATAGCGGGTGCAAGGATGGCTGCCCCTCATATAGCACGTTATGCAGCAAAACAAGCAGCAAAACAAGCAGCAAGAAAAGCGAAAAAAAGAGCTACATTAGCAGCTAATAAAAGAGCAGGAGCAAGGGCTGAGGAACTTGCAAAATCGGCATTAAAGAAAAAGGGATATGATGTATTAGGAAGTCAAGTTAGTGTTCGTACTTCTAAAGGTATTAGAAGGGTTGATCATTTAGTTAGAACACCTCGTGGCAAATTACTGGCGGTAGAAGTTAAAGCTGGTAATGCTAGAAGAACTGCGATGCAGTTAAAAAAGGATAAGCTAATGAGGAAACAGGGAGGAAAGATTATAGGGAAGAATGCCCCTCGTAGATTGAAAGACCAAGTTCGTAAAATACGAACCGTTGTTGTCACCCCTAAGTAAGGAGGATAGTTATTATGAATAAAAAAGAACTAAAATTAAAGTTATTGCAAGGTCTAGGTGAAGCATTAAAAGAAAACGGTTATAAGACTAGAACTACACAACAAGACCTGGTGAAAAAATTTGATAAAGGAAAAATCAGTATACATTTAGCCTTTATCAATCACCCAGAAGATTTTCATGTGACGGTGGATGTGGGAATTCGGTTTGACGAATTAGAAAATATGAAAAATCAATGGGATGAAGGTTTAACAATTAAAGAGAAAAAGGAAACCTATACGATTGGGGTTGAGTTAGGGAATTTAGTCCATAGGGAGCAAAAAAGGTGGCGTGTTGAAAAGGAAGAAAATATTTTACCTGTTACTATGGATATTTTAAAAGAAGTTAAGGAATACTTCATTCCATATATTGATAAGTATGTAGATGTGGAAAATGTATTTGATTTATGTGTAAGAGATGATGATGAGGCTGGATTAATAGGGACAATATTTGATGGGGCTCGAGCAAAAAATGCTATTGGATTAGCCTTGTTATTAAATAAAGAAGAGATGTTAGAACAAATCATTGAGAAAAAGAAAGAGTATTTAAAGACGAGGGATAAATTTGAATTGGAGTTATTTGAAAACTTTCTTTCTAATATGAATCTAGGATAAACAAGGTTAGTTATTCATTTTCGTGAGTATAGTGGGGTTAATTGTTTATATCTGGTTTTTCTGGCTGGAAAAACATTAAACTCTAGATTTTCTATTAATTATAAATATTAGTAGCCCCTAGAAGGAAACATTCGACGTTTTTATGATTAGACATAAACTTCGAATGTAACTTATAGGGGTTTTTATTTACAGGTTTTATAATGCTGGAAAGTCCATATCGAATTTTAGTGCCTGCGAGTGATGATGGTGCACTGTAACCTTGAGCAGTAGCGATAGACTTAGCCTTTAATAGCAAAACCCCCACAGAGTTTAGTCAACTTACCTTTTTAAAGAGTGTATCAAAGAATTATTTATTTTTATAAATTAAATGATTAAGAACCATTATTTCGATTATGAAAAAGAAGTATTATTATAAAATGCTAGAGAGACGCTTTTTATTAATTTAATTTATTTGAGTTCAATTATATTATGTGAAATAGGAGTGAGAATTTTGTTCCAAACGATAATTTACGATAAAGCTAAATATCATTATGAAGGAGATTTCCCACAAGAACTACCGATGGAGCAAGCATTTGTACATACTGGAATGTTCTTAGGTTGGATTATTGATAATAATTTATTTAGTGATGAATTCTTAGAAGAGACTGAAGAGGAAATTAATAAATTTAAGCTTAGAAAAATGACTGGAACTCAAGTTTATATGTTCTGGGATGGGGTTTTAAGCGATGACATGTTAAATGATGAAGGGAATCAATTTGCAATAGATTATTTTGATTTTGAAAAAGGTTTATATTTAGATGATTATGATGATGTATTTTTAGAGTGTGATACATTATATCAAGTGCAAGATACTTGGGAAAATTACTTTAAATTAAAAGAAGTGATTGATATTAGGTATACAGAATGGAAAAAACTTAAAAATAACGGGTAAAGAGGACTTTAAGTAATGGAATATTTTTTGTTCCAAATGAAGGTTTATTATATGCTGTAGAAAAAGGAGAGAAATAATGAAATTCCCAAAAGATGAAGATGGACAAGTATTAAATATGTTATATAAACAAGGTATAGATTTTAATAAAAAACATATAGTAGATTTCTTTATTGCAATTCCTGATCAAGGTAATGGAGAAAAAATAATTGGCAGACTACAAGAGCTGGGCTTAAATTGTGAATTAGATTATAATGAAGAATTTGAAGATTGGACATGTACTTGTTCTAAAGAAATGTTCTTAATTTATGAGGATATTGTAGAGATGCAAAAGGAATTGAATAAACTGGGTGAAGAGTTTGGTGGATATACAGATGGTTGGGGTGCATTTGTGTAATGTTGAATTTATTTATCGTGATAAAATAAATTAGACGGAGTAAAGAAACTATTTACGGAAAGAAGGGCTTATATAAGTTCTTCTTTCTTTGTATATATTAAGATATCTTAGTGATAGAAACGTATATGATATGTGGGCGGGGGGCTATTGGTAAAAGCCCGATTGGTAAGGGCTAATTAAAGTTTCACTTTATATAGGTTTTGAGAGAGTAAGATATAAGATATATTGTTTGTAGTGGAGATCTTGAATGAAGGGAGCGTGTGATAATTGGCAATGACGGATGAACAATTCGAGAATTATCTTGTTATGTGTTATGACAAATTAGAAAGTAAACAGCAAAAATTCATTTCGGATTATAATATCTATAACTTTGATGAGTATTGGTATGATCAAGATCAATGTATATTACAGTTTAAAAAAAATGGTCAAGTATTACTTGAATTTAGTGTTGTTTTTATAGGTTCTTGGTCTGAAAAGAGTAACAGTTGGATGTGGTCTTGGGTTAATGAGAATGTGGCTGATTATGCAAGAAGTAAGTCTAACTGTTTGAAAGATTTACAAAAGATTACAGGAAGTGAGGTTTTTATAAATCCACTTTTTGAATGCGATCAAGAAATGGCGTATGAGCTAGCAGCCTTTTCCATTGAATATTTAGATGCAGAAGGAGTGTATATAGCACCAGGTGAGAGAAGTGATGTATTTATGGCTGTTATGTCACCGCGTGCGTTGTGAGTAAGCATATTAAAAATATAGATAAGGTAGAATGAAAAAGGAGTACAGTTTAATAAATTAATAAAAGGTATCATAGGTCCCTGATGCCATGGTGATAAATTTAAAGGAGTGAATTATATTGCTTGAAGTAAAGTTTTACGATTGGAAAAAAAAACGTCCTAAAAAACATTATTTGCTTGTACATGAAATTAGAATTTTTGAGCTAATTTTCTCAAAGAAAGTTAGCGAGTTTGAGATGGGATTAAGAGAGATTGAAAAAGTAACTGTCTTTTGTTTAGCTAACGAAAACACTGATATTTCATATGAAGTAAATAGAGCTTTGGGTGAAATTCGTATATATGTTCCATATGATTTTATGGACTTTTTAGCATTAAATTCAGTTGAAGAGAAATACAAAGAGTTTTGCAAATTAGTACGCCAATATGTTGTCCCTGGACTTGAAGAAAACTCTACTCTTTCATCATCTGTTGTTAAAGGGTATATAGAGGAATCTTTAGATGAAATTGTGAAGCAAAACTATGAAGGAATATTTTTAGTTGGGAAGACACCTAAGAAAAGCCCAAGCCGTAAGAGGATAGCGATATTAAAAGGAATTCATCGTGTTAAAGGTTTCCAACTACGATGTGAAGTGTATGATGAAAAGGGATTAAAGATTCGAGATCAACTATTGGTGGAAGAAGTAGGAAATGAAATGGTGTATGCAAGATTTTTGGGTACCTTAAAATGGGAAAGTGAAAATCTAATAGTAGTTCAATCTAAATCCAGTAGTTGGAAAGAAGAAATCTATCTTTAATAACAAGGTTGTATAGTAGAAAGAGGGTTGTAGAGCATAAATGAATTTTTTTCGAAAAAATAAATTAAGTGACATTCAGAAAAAATACTATGAACATTTTGGAGAGCCGATTCAATTTGTTAATTATTATAGCCGCGGATCGGTTATGTATTTTCAAACGGATGATAGGCTTTATTATGTTAATTTACTGAATGTATGAGGTGATAAATGTGAATGAACGTCTAAAGAAAATTGCAATGTTAAGAGAAAAGGTAGAGGAAAAGGCTACTAGAGAAAAGTTTTTAATGTTATGTCCGTCTATAAAAGAATTTGAGATTATTAGCGGGAAGAAAATTGCTTCATTAGTAAACTTTTTAATTGATGAAACACCGAATCCTATCAAAGTTATGAGTGAATTAAATGCTGAACAAGTTATCAATGACATAAAAGAATTTGAACGTGAATTAACTAGTTTATTGTCTAAGAAGATTATTGTATGGTATGCACATGAAAATTGGGACTTTGGTGTGCAATTAGAATTAGAAGATTTCATGTTATATACAAAAGAAGTATTACATTTCATTGGATATGACGATGCTCAAAGAGGATTAATTTATTCTAGCCTTATTGTAGTAGATGAAGCAATGAGAAGTGCTTTTTCTTTTCTAAAGAATGAGTATAATGTCGAGATAGTACTATGGAAAGAAAGCTGAGTGTATTAGAGTGTTTTAAAACAAATTGGATGAATGGTTGAATTTATTATTAGAAGAAGTGGTGCGTGGTTTAGTGTGATAGAAAGAAAAAGAGAGTCTTCAAGGGATATGTATAAGAGAGTAAAGGAGAGGAAATATGTCTTTTTATAAAAAGGAAATAAAAGGGGATAAATTGATTATAAGTGACGAAAGCATTGATATTTTAATGGATGCTTTTCAAAATAAAGGTGAAGAGATGCCTAAAAATATATCATGGAATTTCATAGCGACGGTATTACTCGCGGGATCTTATTATGAATAAGTAAAAAAACGAAGAGTCTAAATAGTCCCTTCGTTTTTTTACTTATTTTTTCTCTACTAACTTTTTATTCTTCCAATCTAGTGTAAATGATTTATTAAATGTTTTTTGATCAACGTCTTTTACGTTGTTTCCAACCCAGTTTGCAGTTCCGAATGTGAAGCCTGGACGAAGTTGGTAGTCGTCGGCGTGTTTTGTATAAGCGACTTGTAAGTTAGATTGATCTGTATTTTTTTCAGAGATAACAACAGCAATCATACCAGGAGAGAAACCGCTATTTGTTAATGCTGGAAGTTGATCCATCGGTATTAAATTACCTTTTGCATCAGATTCATATAAGTATGTGCGAGAGTACATGAACAGTTGGTTTCCGTATAAAGAATGGTAGGAATCACGTGTGTAAATACCCCAGTTTTGATTGTTATATCCGTTAAAGAATACGTTCCATTTTACGTTTTTGTTTGTTTGGTCAATTAAATTTGTTTTATAACTAGTTTGTTTATAGCTTACAGAGTCCGACCAAGTGACTTGACCAGTTGCACCCGCTTCAGCGCTAGGGCCATTAGGCGTTACAGAAGCTTTAACAGAGCCACCAAGTTGATAAGATACGCTAGATGTTACAGTCGTTTCTTCTACAGCATTTGTAGGTGCTACGTTAAAGAAACGAGCGCTGTTATCTTGAAGGTTAAATGCAACATCATATTGTGAAGGATAACGTAATGTTGCACTAGCGCCAGGGATTGGGTAGTTATCAATAGGTGCATCACTTATAGTAGGATTTGCTTTTAGAAAACTACCAGTTGTATTAATAACGGCAATCTGTTTATCAGCGCTAGGGTCATCGATAAAAGTTACCTTTAAAGACATTGTCATATTATCAGCTTGATCATTATTAAATGTATTATAGCTCGTATGTGTTTTTGCATTTTGCCCGATATCTGTTACAACTTATGACGTCGTTTGAGCGTAAGCAGCAGGTGTTGAAAGAGTTACAGCGCTACTAGCAAAAACAGCGGATAATGCTAAACATTTTAAGTATGTTTTAGAACGTTTCATACAATCACTTCCTTGTATCTTTGTCGATATATGTCGTATTACATTTATATCGTAACATGAAAATAAAACGGAAGGGATAGTTATGCATAATTGCATAGGTGAGTTTTGGATAGTGAAATTTTATGAATCCTTCTCAAGGGAATCGCCGCTGTATTGTTTATATATTCCTCCTCATCAACTCCCCAACTTGCGTCGCAACAAACGCAACATCACTATCAATTTCATCCAATACGTACGATTCCAAAATGCCCATTACAGCTGTTCCTAAAAATTTTAAGACGATATGTTTATCGATGTTTTTATTTACTGATGTGTTTGTGTTTAATTTTTTTTCTATTTCACCCATGATGAAAGTTAGTAATTTTTTTTGAAATGATAATGTACTGTTACTTCTAAATAGTGCCGCGAAAAATGGTTTGTGCTCTTTGAAGTATTCAAACCATATAACAGTTCCTTCTATATAACCTTTGTTTTGTTTCTCATAGCATATTTCTTTTAGTTGGTCTAAATGATCATCCACAATTTTATCTAATAAATTGTACTTATCTAGATAGTGTAAGTAAAAAGTTTTTCGCCCGATGTTTGCTTTTTCTGTAATGTTTTTTACTGTAATTTCGTCAAAACCATCTGTAATTAACATCTCTATAAATGTGGATTGAATGGCTTTTTGTGATTTTATAATTCTTCTATCGATTTTCTCCATATGGTGTTCCTCCGTTGTTGATACACATATTTCGTTACGTGTGTATTATCACCCAAATGCGTAAATGTGGTCATTGAAACAAGTGGTTGCTCGCTTTATTATAAATATACACGTGAGTAATAACTCTCACAAGTGTAAAATTAAAAATAAGATAAGGGTGGTTTTATATATGGCAGTTACGAAGAAAAATGTAAGATTTTATGCAAGAGGTTTACAAGTTGCAGGTATTTTGAACATTCCTGAAGGTGCTGAGGAAAAGAAACAAAATGCAGCGATTGTTTGTGTGCATCCAGGTAGTAGCTGTAAAGATCAAACAGCAGGATTGTATGCCGAGAAGTTAGCGGAACAAGGATATGTAACGCTTGCGTTTGATGCATCATATCAAGGTGAAAGTGAAGGTGCGCCGAGGTATATTGAAGAGCCAGCTGCGCGAGTTGAGGATATTCGCTCAGCAGTAGATTATGTAACTACCCTTCCTTATATAGATGAAGAACGTATCGGTGTGTTAGGCGTGTGTGCAGGCGGTGGTTATGCAGTAAATGCTGCGATGACAGAGCGCCGCATTAAAGCGGTTGGCACAGTTGTTGGTGCAAATATTGGCCGATTAAATCGTGAAGCTGATCCAATTGGGGTGTTAGAGGCGATTGGTAAACAACGTACTGCTGAAGCACGCGGAGCAGAGGAACTGATTACAAATTGGATTCCTAAAAATCAGGAAGAGTTAGTAGCAGCGGGTATGACGGATATAGATATTGTAGAAGCAGTTGAGTATTACACAACGCCGCGAGGTCAAAGTGTGAACTCGCCAAATAAGTTAAACTTTACGAGTATGGGATCCGTAATCGGTTTTGATGCGTTCCATTTAGCAGATACGTTATTAACGCAGCCGCTGCAAATTATTGTCGGCAGTAAGCAAGGCGCATTCGGTTCTTATAAAGATGGTCATGAGCTGTATGAGAAAGCAGCTTCAGAGAAAAAAGATTTACTTGTTGTGGAAGGTGCGAGTCATTACGATTTATACGACCAACCAGAACCAGTAAGAATTGCAGTTGAAAAATTAACAAGTTTTTATAAAGAGCATTTGTAAAAACAATGTTGATATAAATGGTGCCTATAGTTGTTAGATACAAGTCTAACAACTATAGGTTTTTACTATGATGAGCGAAGTGCTTAATATTTACGTTATAAGTGCATAACAAGTTATAATAGAAGAAATCAATAAGGAGGCTGGCTGTGAAGAATCTTCGTTATCTCAATATATTTACCATATTAATTATATACACACTACTTATGTTTTACATCGGCTGGAACGGATGGGTTTGGCTTCATGCGGTATTTGGCTGGGAATCTTGGGGATATTATGCTTTCATAGTCGCATTTATTTCATATGCGTACATTCTCGTGCAAGTGTTTAAGTTTTTGCCATTTCTGCGAACGATAGGTTCGATTTGGTTTGCGGTCATACAATATGCGCTTATGTTGTTGCCATTAGCTAATATTATGGTCTTTCTTTTACAGTTTTCAGTGGAGAAAGAAGCGGCAATTATTTGGACAGGAACGGCTGTGATAGCTGCATTTATCTTTATCTTTGCGTATGGAGTATTTAATGCGTATAGTCCGGTAGTAAGAAAGTACGAGGTGCACATACCGAAAAAGGTAGAGGGGCGTAAAAGTTTACGCATTGCGATGGCTTCTGATATGCATTTCGGTAAACTGTCTGGCGTTTCGCATTTAAAAAGACTTGTTCGTCATGTAAATGAGATGGAACCTGATATTATTTTACTGCCAGGTGATATTATCGATGATCATCCAGGTGTGTTCATTCAAAAGAATATGGGACCAATCATGAAACAAATGAAAGCACCATTAGGCGTATATGGTGTTTTAGGAAACCATGAATACTACGGTAGAGCGGTTCCAGAGTTTTTACAAGAGATGGATAAGATTGATATTCGTATTCTTTTAGATGAAGTAATTACAATTGAAGGTGACTTTTATCTCGTTGGAAGAAGAGATAAAACAGAGCGAGATCGCCAAAGCTTTGAACAATTAATGAGTACGGTAGATAAATCGATGCCAGTTATCGCAATGGATCATCAACCATTTGAGTTGAAACAAGCAGCGGATGCTGGCGTCGATTTACTATTATCCGGCCACACGCACCGCGGACAAATGGCACCGAACCATATTGTAACGAGAAGAATGTACGAATTAGACTGGGGATACGCACAAAAAGGTGCATTCCAAGCGATTGTTTCTTCTGGTTTCGGATTCTGGGGACCGCCGCTTCGACTTGGAAGTAGGTCGGAGATTGTGCAGGTAGAAGTTACATTTGAATAGGGGTTATGAAATAGAGAGCTGATGGCTCTCTATTTTTTTAAATAAAAACAAATAACAATAAATATTTATGTTGGTGCTAATTTCATAAAAGAGATACGATTATAAGACTCGATCAAAATAAAGGGGGATTGTAAGTGATCATATCAGATGTACTATACGGAGAATTTGAAGTGGATCAAGTAGTAGAAGAATTAATTTCAAGTAAGTCTATGCAAAGACTAAAGGGAATTCATCAAGCAGGCGCAAGTTACTTAATGAACGAGAAATGGAATGTAACTCGCTTTGAGCATTCAGTGGGTGTTATGTTATTAGTGAAAAAACTAGGTGGTTCAGTAGAAGAACAGATTGCTGGTTTACTGCATGACGTATCGCATACTGCTTTTTCCCACGTGATTGATTACGTTTTTCATAATGAGGGTGAAAGTTATCATGAAGAGATATTTAGTTCTGTCGTGAAAAACTCAGAAATTCCAGCGATTCTTGCGAAGTATGGTTATAACTATGAAGATATTTTGTTAGATGATTCGAAATGGACGTTACTCGAAAGGTCAGCACCAGAATTATGCGCAGACAGAGTGGATTATACATTACGAGATATGTATACATATGGGTATGTTTCTTTAGAAGAAGTTCACAGTTTTTTAGAGGATGTCATCGCAGTAGAAGGGAAGATGGTTCTTCAAAGTATCGAAGTAGCAGAATGGTTTACAGAAACGTATTACAAAGAAGTAATCGATTTCTTTATGAAACCAATGAATATTTACGGAAATGATATGTTAGTGAAAACGTTAAAGTTAGCTCTTCATAAAAAGGTTATTCATGCAGATGATTTCCTTCTTGAAGATGCTGAGCTTATTTCGAAATTGCAGCAATGTAATGATTCAGAAGTCCATGCTTTATTAAGAAAAGTTCATCCCAATGTAAAAGTAAAAGAAGATAGAGACGATTACGATTTGTATCAGAAAAATAAAGTCCGTCTTATTGATCCTCCGTTACTTTGTGAAGATGAAGTTATTCACTCGTCTGTTGTGTCAGAAAGCATAAGACAGATGAATGATATTGCTTATGAAAAAGCGGTGAGAGGGATATATGTGAAATTGATTTAAAAGAAAAAGGGTTGTTTGTATGGAAATGTGTTACATTTTTACGATACTATTTCATTTTATCATAAAGATACCTTTTATGGTAAAAAATAAAAATTGTAAAGTTTTCCATTGATAATAATTTGTGAAAAAAGTACTAATTTTTAATGTGTAAAAAATAATAAATATTTTTAATGGATGCTTTAGAATCTTTCGGTCTTTATATATAGATTTTTATATTTTTTAAGGTAATTTAAAGAATTTTGTCGTTTTTTGTTGTGATTCTTATATTATGATACATATAATGTTCGGAGTTAGCTATTATAACATAAAAATTTTAAAAAACCAGAATTGAATCATATTGTTTATTTTAATATAATTTAATTGTTAATTAATAACATATTTGGGGTATGATTCTTTATTGAGGTGAGAATTCTTTTTTATATAGGGGGATTTACAAAATGGTTAAAACGGCAAAGCCTGAAATGATGAATGAATTAAAAGAAATAGTTTACAAATTCTTTCCAAAAAATATTATGAAAGAAGAAGAATTGTACGAAGAATCTAAAGAACATAAACGATTTATAGAGCTAAAAGAAACGTTTATAGAAAACGAAAGCTCTCAACAGGAAGTTTTGTCTTTAATCGAGTCAACATTTTGCGATGAGCATGTATCAGATTGTACAGATTTAAACCTATATAATTGTCTAGAATATAACGTGTTGTTAAATGGAAGAGAACCGATGTTAAATGATGATATTGAGTGGATACAAAAATCAAGAGGTGAGCGTCTTGATTTAGGGGTTTTTGTTAGTTTACTTGATAAATATTATTATTACTACGTATTAAAAACAACATATGATGAAGAGGTAAGGGAATGGACTTTTGAAACAATCGATGTAGAAATGGATACCATTTGTGAATTTGAAACACGAATGAATACAAAAGGTTTTGTAAGAGTAGAGCGTGAGATTGCTAGAACGGCAATACCTGATATAGAAACGGAATGTTTACGTATGGGAGAAGTTAACGTATTCCATGCTTTATTTACGGATTCGGTTAGTGAAATATAAAATATATATGCAGATTGTACTATATTGAAAGAGTCGCTAAGAAAGCAAGATGTTACTAATTTCTTAGCGGCTTTTTTATTAATGATCAAACCAATTCCAAATCTCAATATCTCCAAGAGTCGCATAACGTACGTGCGGGGAGTTTTGTAATTTTAATAACTCTTTCGATGGGCCAGTAATAACAATTCCGTATACTTTTACACCGTTATCCTTTACATATTGATAACGTTTATCTAAGTTTAGTTCTTTCTCAGAAAGCGCTGCTATTTTGCTTACCGTTTTTTTATGGATAGAAAGGACGCGCATCATTTCGGTTACTTTGTCTTCTTGCGTTTTCTGCCCGTCAGTTTCATTATCGAGGAATCTTACATGTTCTGGAAACCCTATAGCTTCTCCGCCATGTAGGATATAGTTATCTACATTTTTTCTTTCTTGCCCTGTATCTAAAGCGTACCATACAGGAGTTGGAGGGAGTTCTTGTGCCTCAAATATACTATATAAAAGCGGTTCTAATTCTTTTAAAGTGTAAGCTTTATCAAAAGAAATTGCTACTTCTGCAACGGTTCCATCATGTACTTTTGCAAGTGTATCCCATACTTTTTTTGATGAATCCTTTAAATAATCACCCTGCTCTGTTTTTGGATGAACAAAGAAGAGTTTTGGTTGATAGAACGGATTCATCCAAGTTCGCTTCGTAACATCTACAGATGATAAGAAGCTTTTTGTTTCTATTGTACCGAGGGGTATTTCTTTTTTACCCACGGTTCGTACTAAATCAAATTGGCTATTCGTACGGAAAAAAGCTTCTACACTTGTTCCGCCTCCCATAACACGGCTATTTGGGATCGTTGCTTCAAGTGTAAGCGAAGGAACCTCTCTAATTTCTTCTAGCCTTTTATCATTATTAGCTTGAAAATAAAAGGCTGATAATACCCCGCCGATTATATAGATAACGATGCAAATTGATAATATAAAACCAAACGTTTGTAAACGATGTTTCCACTTAATTCTCCAAAAAGGAACTTTAAAATCTTTTGGAGGTAACTTTTTCTTAATTGGTTCTGTCTTTGTTAACAGCTCATCTAAGTAAGCTTCACACGCTTCACATGACTCAATATGACTTTCTAACAGTTCTTGTTCATCATGCGTGAGTGTTCCGTTTTCGTACTTCTCCCATAGTTTTTTAAATGCTGCACAACCCATCTGTATCACTCCTCTATGTTTCTCGCTTCTTTTCGTCCGCGGTGTAATTCAATTTTTACTTTCGCTAATGAGAGACCAGTCATTTCTGCTATTTCCTTATAGGAGAATCCATAGTAATCTCGTAGTAGCAGGACATTTCGTCTTTCGAGCGGAAGAGAAGATAAACTTTCTAACCAACTAGCGATCTCAAATTTTACGAAATATTCATGTTCTGTACTTGGCGCGTTTGGTAAATGGAATTCTTCCACTGTAGTTGTTTTATATTTTTTTTCTTTTCGATACCAATCGATAAAGGCGTTGTAGGCAATTGTAAATAACCACGGCCTAATTTCTTCGCCTTTGTAATAATCAATATGGACGAGCATGCGATAAAAGGTTTCTTGCATGAGATCTTCCGCACAGTGAGAATCTCCGGTTAGGGAGAGAAGATAGCGAAATAAATCATGCATATGATCTGAATAAATATCTTCTAATGATTGTTTGCGTTTCACTAATTTCCCTCCCTTCATACATAACAACGAAATACATATAAAAAAGTTACAATTTTTTATGGAATTATAGTAAAAAACGTCAAGAATTGGATAGGATTCTCTTTTATCATAATACATATAAGGCGGGTGAATAGAGATGGAAAGCTATGAAACACAAATTCAAAGGTCAATTGATTATATCGAGGAAGATGTAATGGAAAAACAAACGCTGCGTAATTTAGCGCGGGTTGCAGGTTTTTCTGAGTCGCATTTTCATCGTGTATTTCAGGCGTTAGTAGGGGATACAGTAATGGAGTATGTTCGAAAGAGGAGGTTAGCCCGGGCAGCTTATCAACTTTCTCATACGGATGAAAAAGTTATTGATATCGCGTTTGAACATGGCTTTCAATCTCACGAAACGTTCACGAGAGCCTTTAAAAAATTATTTCAAATGACACCGAGTGAATATCGAAAACAAGAAATCGAAACACCGATGTATTACAGAGTGAATGTAAAGCAAAGAAAATTAAATCCGTATTTAGGGGGCATACAAATGGAATATCGTATTGTAAATAAACCAGAATTTTTAGTGGCGGGTTATGAATTGAAGACGACAAGTAAAGAAGGGAAAAACCATCAAGACATTCCAGTATTTTGGCAAGAATATTTACAAAAAGATCTTGGGACAACGATTCCGAATCGTAAAGATACGAGCCAATGGGTAGAGCTTGGATTATGTACTGATTTTAATTTAGAAACAGGAGACTTCACTTATATTATCGGAATGGAAGTTACAGATTTTGAAAATGTACCAAATGAAATTGCAAAGCGTACTTTCCCGGCAGCAACATATGCAGTATTTACAACGCCGAAAGTTCCTCATGAAGAAATGGTATCGTCTATTCACCAAACTTGGAATGCAGTATTCTCAGAATGGTTCCCGCATTCAGGATATGAACATTGCGGCGTTACAGAGTTTGAACTGTACGATGAGCGTTGCCACGAAGATAAGAGTGAGTTTGCACAAGTAGAGCTTTGGATACCGGTGAAGAAAAAATAATAGGGTAAGAGCGAATCATTGGGAGATGGTTCGCTTTTTCATGAAGGGGGAAATAGGAAAATGTTCAAAAAACTAGAATGTGTATCTATACATACGAAAGATATAGAAAAATCAGTTTCTTTCTATAAAGAAATGGGAATGAAGCAAAACTGGATGATAGAAAGAGAAATAGAAGAAGGAGCTATTTGGACGTTAATAGGATTGAAATTTCCAGATGAGAAAAGTTCGGAGTTAGTAATAAGCAATCATCCGGATATTAATTTTACGGAAGTGGAAGTATTAGTAGAAGATGTACAACAAACGTATGAAAGTTTAAAAGATAATAAAGATGTAAAATGGATTCGCGAACCATTTCCAACGGAATCAGGACATGTTGCAGTAATGGAAGCACCTGATGAAAATGTGTTTGTGTTAGTAGGGAAATAGCTAAAATATGGAGATGACCTTTCATAGTGAGTTGTGAAAGGTTATTTTTACGAGTAGATTGTTAAATTTGTATTGCCTCATCTGTAATACATTTAAAAATGGTAAAATAAAGTAGCAATTAAATATTGCGGGTGGAAGGTTATGCCCTTTCTTCATTTAATGGAGTAAGGAGGTGTAATCGTATGGAATTTCTTTTGCAAATTTTGTTGGAAATCACAAAAACTATAGCTAGAGAAGGTATAGTTTTGGGATTTAAGAAATTAACGGCAAAAAAGCGCAAAAAGAAGACCACCCGTCTGCCTGCGAAGCGTGGGAAGTCTTCAAAGCGCAAATAAGCTTTAGTTGCAACCTTCCACCTCGCGGTAATTAGTTGCAGTGACGGGGTGTTGGAAGCACCTCGTCTACTTCATTTTATGCAAAACTTATTTAGTTTATACTTCTATTTATAGTATAACAGTTTAGAAATGTATTTGTTAATAGTTTTATTTTTACTTTGTATAGTAGGGGAAGTAGACTGGTATTGTTGGTTTTTGTTGGCAATTCGATATATCTTAAAAATCGCTGATATAACTTCATATACCGCCGAACTATCGCAATAAGCTAGAATAAAAGGCGAGTAACATAATTTCATGTACCATCAAACTTCCCCATAAGAAAAGACGCTACATAGCGTCTTTCCTACGAACGAAACGGAAACACAAGAATAATCGTCGTTCCTTTTCCGAGTGCACTATCAACGGAAATTGTCCCGTTATGAGCATGAACGAGCTGTTTTGTAATGGCTAGGCCAAGTCCAGTTCCGATGTTGCTTTCTTCTGTGTTTGTTCCGCGGTAATATCGTTCAAATAGAAGTTCTTTCGTTTTTTCATCCATTCCTTTTCCGTCATCCGAAATGGAGAGTATAAAGGAATTAGCGTTTTGTGATAGTTTTACGATGACAGTAGTTGTTTCGTTATTATGTTTTACAGCATTTACGAGTAAGTTTTCGATAATACGCTGGAACCATTTTTCTTCAATGAAATATTGAATTTTATTTGAGCTCGGTACGAATTCAATATTTTGATTTTGAAGTGTTGGATTATTAATAAATTGCAATAATACTTTTTGGACGAACTGATTGATTTCAACGTTTACGTGCTGTGCAGGAAGGCTATTATTTTTTAATTGATACGTTAAGCTTAAATCATCAATTAATGTCGTCATATATTGAGATTTCTCTTTCATAACACTACCAAATTGTTGAATATCACGATCGGTCCAGTTGTATTGATTCGATTCTAGTAATAATGCGTAGCCATATATAGAGCTAAGTGGTGTTTTTAAATCATGCGTTAGACCGGTAATCCATTCTTCTCGTGTTTGCTGAAGTACTTGCCTCATCGCATCATTTTTCTTGAGTGTAATAGAAAGGTGTTCTAGTGAACTTGTCACATCTCTAAACAAACGGAATGACCATTTTTCTTTACCAGATCGCCGGAACCTGACAGGCTTTTCTTTTTTACTAATAGGTTCTTCATACTTTCCACCAGCGATATTTTTAAGCCAGCGCATCGCATGTAATAACGGTTTCCCGAATTTATTACCATACCAAATAGAAAGAATGACTAAATAAACAAATACGATAAGAAGGATTAATCCGCATCCAATGAGAAACTTCTTAGTAAATACATCTTCAATTTCGTCATCTGGGTAGTAGTGATCATTTTTTGCAGTTACAACGAGAAGGTTGCCACTATTTGCATCGTAAAAGCTAGACGTGTTTTCTTTATGATTCCAAGGTTCTTTTTCATTAAGGGCGATTTGTATTGCTGAAAATGTTTTTTTCTTTCCGGTTGTATAAGAAAAAACCTCTTCGCCATTTTGATTAAATATTTGAAGTGCTGCTTTTTCTTTAGACAGTAACTGTTTTTCTTGATCTGTTAATGTGAACGAATCCATTGTTAAAGAGGAATGCTCCTTTTGAATTGCTGTTAGTAAAGCATTGCTTTTTAACATACCACCATAAATAACAAGTACTTTCTTTTCTTCTAATTCAATTTCCCAATATGTAAATTTATAATTACTTTCGATATGATGTTGTATATATGCGACTAAAGATGTCTTCGTATAAGCATTCGGAACATCATTTGGTGTATTAAAGTGGTAGAGGATTTTTCCGTTTTCATCTACAACTTGGAGCCAATCATTTTTCTCCTTTATTAAATCTTGCACTTCAGATTGTAATGAAATATGCCCATCTTCTGAAGAGATGTATCTTGAAATCGTAAAACTATCAGAATCTGGAATGTTAGGTTCATATAAAGTACTAGTAAGAAGAAAAATTAAATAAGTAAAAGCAGCAACTACAGCGATAAGTAATGTAACTAAAACAAAAACGTGTTGCATGATAAATTGAATAATAAGTCGTTTATTAAAATTCATATCGTCACCCTACTTTGTAACGAACTTATAACCAAGGCCGCGAACAGTTTTTATATATTCTGGTTTACTTGGATCGTGTTCAATTTTTTCACGTAGTTTTCGAATGTGGACCATAACAGTGTTGTCATCGCCATTATAGGCAGGTGCTCCCCAAACTTTTTCGTATATTTCCTCTTTCGAAAATACGTAGTTCGGATTCTCGCAAAAGAAGAGTAGTAGTTGAAAGAGTTGAGCGGAACATTCGACAATGTGACCATCCACTGTCAGTTCTGCAGAGTGTTGATCAATTTCAAATCTTCCAAATGAAATCGAGTGTGATTTTTGTTCGTGCGGTACTGCTTGTTTCATATGTCTCCGAAGCTGTGCTTTCATGCGTGCTACTACTTCTAATGGATTAAAGGGCTTCGTAATATAATCATCCGCACCGTATGAAAATCCAGATATTTTATCTAAATCAGATGCTTTTGCTGATAGGAAGAAAATGGGACAATCTGTTTGTTGGCGAATGATTGGACAAATATCAAAACCAGATTGTCCAGGAAGCATTACATCTAAAATAATTAAATCGTAATTGTTTTCCTTAGTTAGAGATAAAGCTATTTCAGCTGATGTTGCAGTTGTAATATGAGAAAAACCTTCTTTTTCAAGAATGGTAGTTAGTAATTGTAAAATTGCTGTTTCATCATCAACGAGTAAAATATTTGCTTGGTACATAAACATCCCTCCTAATTTTCTCGAATATCATATCATCCTTTTGTAACTTATGGAATTTTTAAGGAAATTTTAAGGTTTTCTTTCGCAAAAAATTAAGAATCAAATGATATGATAAAAGTAACATAGGGGAGGAGATGAGTGTGAATCCGTTTCAAGTGATGCGAGCTAGATATTTTTTAATTGTATTTGCACTATTAATTTTAATAGCGAGAAGTAGTGGCGATTTGCTAACAAGTATATTTCATATACAAAATTCTTCTTTTATAAATATCCTTATATTCTATATCCTTCCGATGGTATGGATTTTTTATGAGTATAAAAAGCATCGCATTTCATTTTCATTGTTTGTTAATAAAAATGAAACATTTAACTTGGTGCAAGTTTTATACATTACGGTTATGTTATGCATATTTAGTTACGGGTATCTTATTTTGTATATGTATAGTTTTGCATGGATCACACCAGACTTTATTATGAATGCATTGCATGAACCGATTATAGATAGTACTGGGGGATATGTATATCAAGTCATTAGGGTTGTATTCATCGCACCAATTATCGGGGAGTTTGTTTTTCGCGGATTTTTACTTCAACGCTTTGCAACAAAATGGGGAACGAGCATAGCGACCATCGTTGTAGCAATATTGTTTGCATTGTTACATGTTGATTTCCTCGGTGCAGCCATATTCAGCATCGTATTGTCGATCGTATATATTCGTACGGAAAGTTTACTCATGCCAATTGCAATACATATGTTAAACAATGCATTTGTAATGTGCGCGTCTTTTTTAATAAGTAGAGAAAAAATTATGAGTTTTGCAGACTTCTCAAATTATACGACATTCTTTCCTGGACTTATTATATTTATAACGGGATTAAACTTAGTACTTATCTTTTTATTTGTTAATCGCAAGTATTGGAGTAAAGAAGTGCCAGTTATATATGCAGAGCAGGAAAAGAGCTTTTCAGATGTAGTCGGGAGTAAATAAGATGAAGAAGACGGTTGAAAAAATATTAAAAGAAATTATAGATGCTACGTCTATTGCAGATATGTGTGATAAAAGCTTTTGTAATTGGATTCAACCTGTAGTATTTGTTTTCTAGTAATCATTTAAAAGAAAATATTATTTCTCTTCTTATTGTATTAGGAGTTGTACTAATATTTGGTCTAATTGTAGAAGAAATGATGAAGCGCATCTTCAGAAAAAATGGAGAGAAGTATATGTGGGTTCATAAAGTATTTGAGAAAGTAATAGTGGCTTTCCTTTTGTTTTATAGTATGAAAACAATCATTTACTTTATAGCTTTGAAACATCATTAATTCTAAATTTGAAAGGGATGTATAAAATTATATGAATGAAACGATATCATCAAATAAGTTTTTTTATTTGATTTTACTTAGTCTAGTGTTAATAACGACAGTGAATGTTATTTTGCGCTGGGAGGAAGCTTACTTTTTCATGTATTTAGCGCTCCATTTGTTGGGGATTTTATGTATAAGTGGTGGAGTCGTTACTGAAAAAAAGAGTGAAGAAAGCGTTAACTATATGTGTGTGATCGGTCTTATTTTACTTTTAGCTGTACAGGGTATTATGAAATATAGTTCCTTCTCTTTACAAGATTTTAGTTTATTAATAGATGTACTTCCTTAAAGAGGCTCTTTATGTTATCTAAAAAGCAAGTAGGGTACGTACTAGTTTTAATCGGATTTTTTAAGATTATCCCGCTATTTGCCGGGCAGTAAGACCCCACTGATTAAAGTTTCGCTTTATTATAACGACGCTATTCTTTCAAGACTATGAGTATATTTGATATGTAAAAGGCGTTGGTTTGTAAGTGCTTCCGGATTATGAACCGAAGAAAGTGTTTAAAGATAGGTAAAACTCTTCTTATGTAGAAGAGTTTTTTTATGTAAATAAAAAGATCCATAGCAATTCACATAATAAGCTTGTTCTAATTTAGCGTGTACGAACTTACAATAATAATAGACAGGCAGCATAGAGGAGGGAATAGCGTGAGGAAGGTTATTGGTTGGTCGCTTTTTTTGTACGTTGGATTTGCGTTACTTATATATTGGTATTTATTTGGATGGAATCATGAACTTATTCCGGACATGTATAAAGGAACAAGTGCAGATCCAGAAACGTTTATGAGTGCTAGAGAGCTTACGCTAAGCCAAGATTATTCGCGCGTGAAAAATTTACTATACTTTTTAGCGACGCCTCTTGAATGGATTATTTTATTATTTGTACTTGTGCTAGGTATTTCAAGAAAGTTTGAGAAATGGTCGAAGGAAACGACTAAAATAAGTGTCTTGCAAGTTGCGATTTATTTCTTTTATTTATCATTACTGACAACAGTGCTTGCCTTACCGATGCAATGGATTGGCCGGAAAGTATCCGTTGATTACGGCATTTCAACACAAAGTACACAAAGCTGGATAAAAGATCATGTTATCGGTTTTTGGGAAAGTTATGCGACTATGTTAATCGTAGTTACCGTTCTATTATGGCTTATCCGTAAATTTCCGAAGAGGTGGTGGCTAGCAGGGTGGGCGCTCTCTGTTCCATTTACAATCTTTTTAACATTCATACAGCCTGTCGTTATTGATCCGCTTTATAACGACTTCTCAACGCTGAAAAATAAAGAATTAGAAACGAAAATTTTAGCGATAGCAGACAAAGCTGACATTCCTGCTAAACACGTATATGAAGTAAATATGTCAGAAAAAACGAATGCATTAAATGCTTACGTAACAGGAATTGGTCCTAACGCCCGTATTGTAATGTGGGATACAACGCTTAAGCAGTTAAAAGATAAAGAGATATTATTTATCATGGCTCATGAAATGGGACATTATGTTATGAAGCATATATACTTTGGCGTTGCAAGTTATGTATTGCTATCGTTTATAGGTATGTTTTTAATTAGTCGTATTATAAATATGTGTATTCGCAAATGGGGAGATACATTGCAAATTTCAAAAGTGGCATGTTTCTCCATTTTACCTTTATTTTTCTTAATTTCTTCTATACTCTCTTTTGCAGCACAACCAGCAACAAACTACGTTTCACGTATAGAAGAAAGAGCGGCAGATCAATATGCTTTAAATATGACGAAGGACGGGAAATCTGGTGTGAAAACTTTTCAATATTTATCAAAAACAAGTTTAAGCCAAGTAAATCCGCCTGCGTTAGTGAAGTTTTTCTTATACACCCACCCACCAATTTTTGAAAGAATTCACACGTTTGAACAATATGAGAAACAAAGCAAAAAGGAGTAGCATGATAGCTACTTCTTTTTTTATAGAGATATAAGTTTGATATTGGGAATATTTATCATTGCTTTTTATTGAGATTTTGTAAATAATAAGCTATAAAATTCTAAAAATCTATATATAAAGGAATAAAGGTGGAAAAATGTATTTTTTACAAAATTTAAAAGTGAAATATAAATTATTATCGCTTATTTCATTAGCAGTTTTAGGTATGGTAATTATGAGCAGTGTAGCAATTAATTCCATTAATAAGATTAAGCACGATACAGAGGTTGTAGTAGATGATTATCAATATTCTGCAATTTTATTAGAAGGAATGCTTCGCACACAAAATTCACTAGAATATAATTTATTAGAATTAATTACTGCATCACAAAATGAAGTGGCAAATAAAGAGGGGATAATTGATAATATTGAAAAGGATCTTAAAAAATATGATTCTTTATTAAAAGAATATGATGATGGTTTTAATTTAAGTAAGCAAGAGGATGAACTGTTTCAGAAGATGAAGAAATCTTTGCCAAGTTATAAAGATACATATAAAAAATTATTTGAAAAGGCGAAGGCAACAAATGAGCCACAAATGGTAAACGAATTTCAGAAGGAATTAAAACCGAAGGGAATAGAGTTAGCTGGTTATGCAGTGGATCTAGAATCGTATGTTTCAAACTTAGCTGATCAAGTGTTTAAAGATTCTCAAAAAATGATTGATCGATCCGTTATTACCTTTATCATTCTTGTAGTAGTTACTACAATCGTTATATGTATAGTAAGTTATATTATTAGTAGGCTTATAGTTGCTCCGTTACAAACGGTTAGTCGTATGATGGAAAGAGCGAAAGAAGGAGATTTAACTGTACATGGTGATTATAATGCTAAGGATGAATTAGGTGTATTAGTAAGTAATTTTAACGAGATGATTGCAGGGCTAAGAACAAATATGCAAGAAGTAGAGAATAATATTCAGCTTTTATTCCAACATGCAGACGGAGTAGCATCTGCATCAGAAGTATCTAGTAGTGCAGCGAAGAAAATCACTATGGATATTGAAGAAGTTGCAAATGGTGCAGAGAGTCAAATGCAAGCAATGGAACAAACTGCGGGTGCGATGGAAGAATTGACACAAGGAATGCAGAGTATAGTCAATACATCGTCCTCTGTAAATGAATTGTCTGCTCAATCAGCATTAGATGCAGAGAATGGTAACAAATTAATGAAACAAATGATTCAACAGATGGATACAATCCAAAATTCGGTACATAGCGGTGTGAAACAAGTAGAGACTATGAAAGAACAATCAGAAGAAATTGTTAAAATCATTGATGTTATGCAAGGTATTACCTCTCAGATTAACTTATTAGCATTAAACGCCGCAATTGAGGCTGCACGTGCTGGTGAAAGTGGTAGAGGATTTGCAATTGTGGCAGATGAAGTGCGGAAATTAGCAGAACAATCTAGTGATTCTGCAAAACAAATTGAGAATCTTATTACTCAAGTTATGGGAACAACGAACCATACGGTACATATGATGGGGAAAGTAGATAATGAGGTACAGGCAGGTACAAAAGTAGTAATGCACACAGAAAAAGTATTTGGAACAATTACAGAAAAAGTACAGCAAGTATCTGAGCAAATTCAAACGGTATCTATGTCTACAGATGAAATTGCAGCGAGTAGTGAGGAAATCTCGGCTTCTGCAGAAGACATGGCTCAAATTTCCCAAAGATCATCTGACCGAACTGATAGGGTAAAAGAGTCTATTCAACAGCAAGAAAAATCTGTTCAAGAGATTTCGGTTTCAATTGAACATATGCATAACGCAGCAGGAAAATTAAAACAAATAGTTGCCCAATTTACTCTTCAAAAGTAGTAGCATATTTGAGTGTTAATAAATAAAAAAAAGCATCCTCTTTTTAATCCGTACCCTTTGTAAAGGACATTTTGAAAAAAGTTAGGCAACATCAAGAAGATGATTTCTGTATCCAACAGGAGTCATCTTTTTTAAATTCCATTGATATCTATAATGATTATAATACGTCATATATTTCTTAATCTCTTGTTTCAATTCATTAAAGGACACGCAAGGTTTTATATGAGCTTCATCTTTCAGATGACCAAAAAATGATTCTTGTGGGGCGTTATCCCAACAGTTTCCTCTTCTTGACATGGATTGTCCAAGGTTTATCTTTTTAACTAGCTTTTGATAGGTAGGGCTTGTGTAGTGGGATCCTTGATCTGAATGAATATAAGCACCTTCAGTCAATCGAATCCGCGGATTCCTTTTTAGTTTATGGAGAGTTGTCGTTACGAGCTCTAATGTCATCTGTTCTGAAACATGGTAAGCTAAAATTTCATTAGTTGAGCCGTCTAAAATTGTAGATAAATAGGCCCTTTGATTCTTACCGTAAACTAAATAGGTGATATCTGTAAGAAGTGTTTTCCCTGGGGTATTTTGTTTAAATTCCCGATTTAATTGATTCGGTACTATTCGATGTTCTTTTGTAGCTTTAAGCATTCTTTTATAAGGATTCGCTTTGCGAACCGGACAGATAATCTCGTATTTCTTCATAATTCTACGGATACGCTTTAAATTGTAGACAACTTGAAACTGACCCGCCAATGTCATCTTTATCTGACGAGCCCCCTTGTTTCTATTTCTAAATCGAAGTGCTTTTAATATGGTTTCCTTCAAGATTTCATCTCGATCACTCTTTTGTTTCCGTTGTTCTTGAGATGAAACTGAAAAGTAATTATAGTATCCCGAACGGGATACACCAGCTACTTTACACAAATGACTGACCATATTCCTTAAGTTGTATTTCATGATGACAGAACGAATCAAGATGAATTTCTGACTAGGTGGTAGTGTTATTTCCTTCTCATCCTCCCTTCCATAAGTTTGATTTTTTTTAGCAATTCGTTTTCCGCCTTTAGTAAGTTTCGTTCGGCTTCTAAACGGGCATACTTTTCTTCTAACGTAAGCTCTCTCTCAAGAGTTCTGCCAGCGTTTTCGATACGTGTATCCCTTAAACCCAATACACCATTTTTTCTATAAGCAGCACGCCATCTACTTCCCGATGACATAACTCGTTTCATTCCAATCATATCTATATCAAAACCACATTCTTCAAAAATATTTCGAGGTAGCTTTCCTTTTTCATTTTCCTCAATAAAAATGTGCTTAAATTCCTCTGTATAAGTGATACCTTTCTGACTTACAGATTTTACGTATAGGTTATTTGATAGAATTTGAATTTCTCTTTCTGTAAATAGTTTTTTTGTCATTTTCAACATTCTCCGATCCCAATTTTCCTTTTATTATACAAGAAATACCCTATAGAATAGACTTTTTTCAAGTGTCTATTCTATAGGGTACATTTTAAATTAACATGTTCTTTATATTTGCCTCTATATCATGATGGTTGTTTTTTGGCCGCGATGGTATTATTACGGGAAACGATCCAATCGAACAAGGCCTAGTTTCGGCAACTTTATTTTGTTCCCTACAACGGCAATGTTTTCATTTGTTTGTTTTGTGGTATAAGATTGTACGTTGTTCTTCTTAGATTTAAAGCGCGGTGCGCTGTTTTGTTTTTTGAAAAAGCGTGTATAAGCATCCGCAAGGTTGCGAACAGACGACTGAATCGCAATACTATCCACTTCTTTTAGCCAAACAAACCCTTTCTTCATGGCAGGTAGTTTGGCAGAGCATATACCATAGGTCAAGCCATTTCCTGTCTCTTTGTATGCGTGATCCCATAAGGATAGGAAATGATTGAATACAAAGCGAGAACACCCAATCGTTTTGTTGATTACAATTGCTTGTGCTTGATTTGGATAGATACGAAACTTATAGGCTTTATTAATCATTATTTGATTCACCACCATTTTGGTATATGACTATTATAAACCGAACATGAGTTCGATATGTAGTGGAGTAACACTTTCTGTATGTCGAACAATTAAGATGGCTTTCTGCCATCCCTTGTTCGAAGCCAATTCATCTCCCACCTACTCACTGGGGTGTGACCCTTCACGCTCCTTGAGGAAGGAGTCTTCTTGGCTAAAATGATAAAAAAGGATGTCCAAAAAAATTCTATTTTTTTGGACATCCTTTTAATCTATTTCATTAATAATCCGGTAGGAGTAACTTGATATGTTTTTTTCTTACCTACAAATTCCTGTTTACTATTCTCAAGATTAGTAAGTGTGGCGCGTGTCTTTTCCTTTTGTGCTTCTCCCTCTATATGAGTAAACTCAATACAATCCCCTACTTTGACTGAAACGGTTTGGCTCTCAGCAGATTGTTGTCTATTTCCTACAATTTCTTTATTGTATAAAATATTGCCCGATAAGTTTTGAACTTTAATGCTTGCATACGTACTAGTAAAATAGGAATGGGGTATACCCGCTTCTAATTTAATCTGCATTTTTTCTGTTGTTTTGTTATATTCTATTTTCGCGATTTCCCGATCATTATATCCCTTTAATGACCATGCAAATTGATTTCCATCTAAAACCGTTGTTTCTGGCATTCTCTCTACTTTCTTCAGGCCTTCTTTTGTAACTTGATATCTTGCTATCTTTCCAATGGTTTCATTTTTGTTATTTTCAAGGTTAATTAAAGTCGCTCGCGTCTTTTCCTTTGTTGCTTCCCCTTCTATATGAGTAAGTTCAATGTAATCCCCTATTTTCACGGGCACAGTTTGACTTTCAGCATTTTGTTGTTTATTTCCCACGATTTCCTTATTGTACAGGACGTTGCCAGAAGAATTCTGGACCTTAATACTCGCATACGTACTAGCAAAGTAGGAATGTGGTACACCTGCTTCTAGTTTTACCTTCATCTGTTCTGCCGTTTTATCATAATCTACTTTTGCAATTTCTCTATCACTATATCCTTTTAATGACCATGCAAATTGATTTCCATCTAAAATTGTTGCTTCTGGCATTTTTTCTACTTTCTTCAGACCTTCTTTGGTAACTTCGTATATGGCTTTTTTTCCAAAGCTCTCTTGTTTACTATTATCGATATTCGTAAAGGTAGCTCTATGCACACCTTCTAAATGTGTTAACTCAATATAATCTCCTACTTTGACTGGTACCTTTTGTGATTCAACATTTTGCTGTTTGTTTCCATAAATATCTTTATTGTATACTACTTTCCCTGATGCATTTTGTACTTTAATACTCGCGTATGTTTCATTAAAATAATGATGCGGTATGCCTGCTTTTAAGTCGACTTGCATTTCTTCTGTCGACTTATTGAAATTGATTTTAGCAAACTCAAAATCACTAATTCCTTTTAGTGACCATGCAAACTGCTTTCCTTCTAAAATACTAGAAGAGTTTGGTATATCTGAATTAAAACCTAAGTTATTTAATATAGATTTTAAATCAGGTAAAACACCTATTCTATCATTCCAAGGATCTTGAGATTGTGTTCCTGTATTTGGATTACTTAAAATATTTCTTAATTCGGCTGGTGTATAAGGAGAACCTCGATGTTCTTTAGCAATACCTTGAATCGAAGTTGCTGCTCCAGCAATAATTGGTGAAGCACTTGATGTTCCACTAAATGTTGATGTATATAAATTTGTAGTATTTTGATTTGGATTTGCTGATGTTGTATCAACATTTTCTCCCCATCCATATACATCTAATCGACTTCCATAATTTGAAAACCATAAACGTTTATGTGGAACAGTTGATGATCCCGCCCCAACCATAATAGCACCTGAATCCTTGAAGTCTGGACTATTTCGATTTAAGATCTTTTTTCCATTACGATCTTTAAAATTATCTAAGTCGTTTGAACCATTTGCGCCAGCTTCTATAATAATAATCCCTTTATCTGCACCAACACGAATTGCATCAAAAATATCTGGATGTACTTCTACAGGTAAATATTTATCCCCATACCCATCATATGAAGCTTGTGCCTCTAATAAAAGAACATCCCCTGATTGTAAATTATGTACAGCACTTAAAATAGCATCTGCTGTATAGAACCTCTAATAAAAGAACATCCCCTGATTGTAAATTATGTACAGCACTTAAAATAGCATCTGCTGTATTATAAATTCCATTATCCCTGATTTGGGATATTACTTTTACATTTGCTTTTGGTGCAATTCCAATATTTCCAATTTGATTATCTTCGGATGAAACAATTCCTAAAACTGAAGTACCATGAGCTCTATGCTGGCTTATATTTTGTCCAGACATAAGCTTTATATTTTTATTGACTAAATCCTCATGGTTCAATAACCACCCATATTCCATATCCACAAAAGTTGTACCCTTCCCGTCACCACCCTTAATGCTCCAAGCATGCGAGGCATTAATTCCCTTTGGTGCCGCTTCAAGATATCCTTGATTTTTAAATCTAGGATCATCGTACGGATTAACAGATAAATCTTGTAACTGTATTTCAGGGGGTGTCAAAATTTGTTTTTCTTGTATATAAGCCTCCTCTACAAGAGGTGATGTTTCAAATTTTTTCAGTAACAACTCTATTTCTATGTTATTAGGAGCTTGTACAATATAATAATTTAATAAATTATTAGCTGATTGATTAGCAAATGATTTAGAGTGTACTGATAACTTTTCAATCTCTATCGGATTTACAGATGAGAACAGACGATTCAAAGTAAGTTCTTTATTTTCAGAAAATAACTCCTTTAAATTGTTATCATAATCCCCATTTTTTATTCTTTTCTCAATACCATCTTCATAAGGTAAGTCAATTTGATTTTTAAACTTTACAATTAATCTTTCTTCCTGTGAATCTCTTTCCTTGTATGTGACATTATAAGATTCAGCATAAACTTTATTATGAATACTATCATTTTGTAGGATTAGATCTGTTCCTACAAAAGTTGTCATTGCAATTGATGAAATTAGAAACCCTTTGAATATGTTCATACTATACCCGCCAATCTATATTCTCTTGAGATTTTTT
>NZ_QPEL01000050.1:0-5365 GCF_008368965.1 Bacillus sp. AY2-1
AGAATATACATCGTGTATGTATAAACCCTCAACATAATGTATGAGGATTTATCAAAAAATGCGTTATAACTCCTTCTTAGAAATAAAAGATTCCATTTCACCATTTTTATATACTTTAGTCAATTTAACAACTGACTTGTACGTGTTAACGTCATCCTTTATCATTTTTTTCAGCTCTTCTATTTCGATATTACTAGTTCCACTCTCTACCTTTAAACAATTTGAAATGTTTAAGTATCCACTAGATGCGAAAAGAATAACGAATGTAATATCAGGAAAATTAATGAACAGCATTCCAAACTTCAAAGGGTTCGCAGCAGTATCCGATAAAACTAATCGAAAATCTAACAGTTCAGGTACTTGAACAAAATCCTTAGAAACAATCGCTTCACCTACAATTGCAACTTGCTTTACTACATTCCCAAGTTCATCTGTAAATTCAGTACATATAGGTGCATCAATTGTTTTCGCTTGTAAACATAAATTTAATTCTGGATTATGAAAATCAAAAAAGATTGTACTCCCCTCTGTTAAACATTGCGGGCACACATTTCCTAGCAAGCTAAAGTCCTCTTCAATATATTTAACTTTCGATTTGCAACTACAAACTTTTCCTATTCGGATTGCATCAATTTTTGAGCAATCTACAAAAATAACCTCACTGTCTTCTTGTACGAATGATACAATCCCTTTCATCGCATTAAATGAAAGAAAATAAGATACAACGATTTCGTTTCCTACTATTACAATACTTTCAACTTTAGTATACGGTTCTAGACTTTGTAAAAATTCACATATACTATTTTGGCAACATCCACAATCACGTTTCGGCTCACAATCCACTTACACTCCATCCCTTCTCTATATAGAATAGCTAATACATATATATGAAAGGAAAACAAAAAAGCTTGGACAATATAACTTTAACGTAGGAATATCGTTACCTATTCATAATATTAGTACGGGAATTACACCAATAATGAGTAATAACACATAATTTTTACTATAAATACATATAACAATTTCATCTTTCATGAAAAAAACGTTATAATGAAGTGTAGCCTCTACGATTACGTTATAAAGGAGATTAAAACAATGGCTAAAATTAAAGTATACCAAGTAAAAGAAGAAAATATGGAAGCAGTAAAAAACATCATTGATGTTGAGGAACAAAACCCAACTGCTGAAAACTTACAAAATCTATATGCATGTGTATTAGAAACTGAAGATATGGCATTGCCTGAATCATACATTGAAGAAGATATCTTAATCGATTCTATGGAAGTTATGGTTAACGCTTCTCAAAGCAAAGTAAGAGACTTAGGTGCATACGATGTAATTGAAGTTCAAAACAAAGGTAAGAAAACACAAATTTTATTACTTGCAGACGAAGAATACGAAATTATTGAAGGCTAATCTAACACCATACATACGAAAAAGCTCCTTTCCAATTGGAAAGGAGCTTTTTCATTACGCTTTTGATGTTTCACTTTTTTTATTTGTTTGTTCTTTCTTAATTACCATGCGCTCATTTCCCATAAAGAAAATGAATATGAATGCTAATCCAGCTGGTACCAATGCCCACATGAATGTTTGAACAATTGAACTAGAAAGAGCATCAATAATCTTATCTAATATTTGCGGAGGGATTTGAGATCTTGCCGATTCTGATAAAATGGCTCTTGAATCCCCTAATGTGTTTGTATTCATTCCCCCGCTCATGCCTTTAAATGCTTCTTCTAATTGATCTTGGAAACCTGTTCTTTGGATCATTCCGAAGATTGTAATACCAAGTGTCATACCTAATGAACGAATGAAATTACTCGTCGAAGTCGCAGATCCGCGCTGTTCCATACCGAAGTTGTGAATAGCTGCCATACTTAGTACAGAGAATGAGAAGCCGACTCCAAATCCGATAATAATCATATACACTGTTAATAATACACGACTTGTTTCTGGCGTTAATGTGCTTAATAAAAATAGTCCAATTAGCATAATAACCGCAGAAATGATCATAATGTTTCGGTAGCTAAGCTTTGTCGTTAAAAACCCACCTAACTGCGCTGTTACGACTGAGCCTAACATCATTGGTAAAAGTAATAATCCCGAGTTTGTTGCAGTGCCACCGTATACACCTTGAATGAATAATGGAATGTATACAGTTGCTGACATAAACGCAGCTCCGTAACATAAAGCAATAATTGTACTCATTCCGAACAAACGTTGTTTAAACATCTCAAATGAAATGATCGGTTCTTCTACTTTACGTTCAATAAAAATGAATGCAATAATTAAAATAGCGAATCCACCAAATAAACTTAAAATAAAGTTAGAATCCCAATCATACTTTTGTCCGCCAAGTTCAAGCGCAAACATTAAAGAAACTACTGCTCCAACTAAAGTAATTGCGCCAAACCAATCAATTTTTTGCTTTCTATGAACTCTTGACTCTTTATAAAAGAATGTAATAAAAATAAGTGCTAAAACGCCAAGCGGTAAGTTAATATAAAATACCCAGTGCCAGCTTATGTAATCTGTAATATACGCACCAAGCAACGGACCAAAAATACTTGATAAACCAAATACTGCTCCGAATAAACCACCCATTTTCCCACGCTTTTCAGGAGGGAAAATATCAAAAACGATAGTAAACGCGATCGGCACTAATGCCCCGCCGCCAATACCTTGAATGGCACGATAAATCCCTAACTGTGTAATATTTTCAGCAGTACCACAAAGTGCCGAACCAATCATAAAGACGATTAAACCGAAAATAAAGAACCTCTTTCTACCATACATATCTGATAGTTTTCCGAATATCGGCATACCTGCCATTTCTGCGACCATATAGGCAGAAACGACCCATACAAAGTTTTCAAGGCCTCCTAAATCACCAACGATTGTTCCCATCGCTGTAACGACAATGGTATTATCCATTGATGCCATTAAAATACCTAGCAATAAGCCCGCTACAACAAAGCCGAGCTTATTATTCTTCTCAACCATAACCTTGCTCTCCCTCATACTACTTATATTTGTTTATGTTCTTTTACGACTGCATTACTTTTTTGGTTAAAACTAGTATGATATTCTACAATACTAATTTCACATCCAGGACCAATTGTAACGTTGTTTCCTCTTACAACTTCAGCAATCGTATGTTCTAAATAGATATCATCTCCTTCAATGATAGATGTTTGGAGGCTTCCAGCATGATTGGTAAATGGAATAAATCTCACTTTTTTACGAACGGTAATCTTCTGACCACCAATTTCTCTTACTTTGCTACCTTCATAACGAAGTGAAATTTCAATATTTTCAGCATTAAGTAATCCATCACTTTCAAGGCCACCAGTTAGTGATAGTTCTTCAACTTCAATATCTCCTTTTACATTTAAAGCGCCTTTCACATCTACGAAATCACCAGTTAATTTCCCCTTAACTTCTATCATACCTCTTACTTTTATTTTTTCAATATGAGCATCACTATGCATTTGTGTATTTCCGTATACTTTTACAGATTCCGCATCTACATTTCCTTGTACTTCACTATCTCCATACACGACATAACTTTTCACTTTCATATTACCGCACACTTCACTCGTGCCGTACGTTTTAAATTCATTACAGCTCATATCATTAGAAATCGTTCCTTCACCGCGAATCTTTACTTTATTATAATCTCCGCCCGCTGAACTACCAGAACCATTAACAGTAAGACTGTGTTGATGTTCCATATCATTTTCTCCCTTCCATTAAATCTGCTTAATTTCTTTTACATTTGCGCTTTTATCAACAGTAAGAACACCCGTATATTCGATTAGTTCAATCTCACAGTTCGGTCCTACCGTAACATTATTTCCTCTTACCGTTCTTATGTGAGCATAATCAATATCGATATTGTCACCTTCTAATAGTTCAGCCTCTAATTGCATACCAAATACTGATTTAAACAGCCTACTAAAAGTACTTAGTCTATGCTTTACTTTAATCGTTTGACCACCAATTTCTTTCGCTCGACATGTACCGTGAATATTAATATTTATTTCATCAGCGCTTAATAATCCGCCAATTGTAAATTCTCCTTCTGAAGAAAAAGTATCCACTTCACAATTACCGTCAATTGTAGCTTGACCATTGACCTTAAATTCTTCACCAGTGACATTTCCACCTATCGTACCTTTTCCTGCAATTTTCAAACTGTTTGCCTTTACATCTTGCGTAATTGTTGCTTTCCCATCAATTCGCATCGTTTCAGCATGAACTGTGCCATCGACTTTACCAGATCCGCTAATTCGTGCACTGCTACTTTTCAAATCGCCAGTAACTGCACCGTAACCGTTACATTCAAATTGCTCACATTCAACATTTCCATTCACAGTTCCTTTTCCGTTTAATTGTACTTTATGAAACTCGCCGCCATTGGATGAACCGTAACCATTTATAATCAAATTATCTGTACGCATACTTTCTCCTCCACTACAACAATTTAGTTTTTAATGCTTCGGTATATTTCATAATCGCTTCGCGTAAAACGATTTTAGTGCCTTTTTCAAAAATTAAATCGTCCACGTTTGAAACTAATAAACATGTAGAAATCCCTAATTTTCGGACAACGATTAAATCACAAGTTTTATGTTTAATTGCTTCATAATTTTCACGTAAAACTTGCAAGACCATTTTTCCTTCTTCTAAACTAATCTCTCCCGATTGTAGTAATTCTTCTAACATGTACACATAAAGAATATCTACAAATTGAAACTCTGCTGTTTTATTCGTTTGTTCTATGAAAAATTGTAAAACTGGTTCTGATGCAATCTCCTTACGTAAAATGTCTTCCTTTGTTAAAAGAATTTCTCTCACACTCGGTGAAAACATATTCGCTAGTTCATCAAGTGATAAATCCTCTTTCATCGTTTGGATCTTATCGATGCGCTCTAATATCTTTTCTTTCGGAAAAAATGTCTCTTGACCCGTGAATGTTGACTTTCGTATAAACCAATCTTCCGGTATTAAATTTTTTCTCTTCCACCTATATAACTGTCCGTATGAAATACCAGTTAGTTCTAATAAATCTTTTTTTGAAATTAAATCTGTACTCAACTGTATAACACCCCTTCCTGATAACAATGTAACATAACACTGTTACGCTGTAAATAGACTTTTATCACAAGTAGGGTAACAATGTGTAAAACAAACCTATTCCCACATACAAAAAAGGCTCTTACACATCTTATGAAAATGCGCAAAAGCCCTTATATATCAAGATTTAAACCAAATATTATAAAAATCAATCCAACCTTGTGAATTAATCATTATATTTTGGACTTTTTCATGTGTACTTACCTCTTGTTTATTACGATAT
>NZ_QPEL01000051.1:0-14067 GCF_008368965.1 Bacillus sp. AY2-1
GTATAGGGGAGCTATTTTTTATATAGGTATATTTAAAAGAATATTTTGTTTATCAGAAAATTAAGTTAGAATAAGATGAAAGAAGGTGGAGGGGAGTATATGATTATAAAAGGTTATGTAGGATATGAGTTAGAAAAGGCGAAACCTAATACATCAGAAGATTTTTTTAACAGATCTGAAGTGACATATATATTAAATGATAAAGAGAAAACTTTTTCGGTTTTATACGTTCGATATTTTGAAGAAGTTTTACAAGAAATTACTCCTTTTGAAGGAAATCCAGTGTATAAAGTAGAAGAACAAAACATATATTTGCGCGATATTGTAGCGATATGTTGTTTAGTGAAGGATAGGGAACTTCGTGCGCAAAAACGTTTGTATTTAAATAACCTGGAAGAATTTCAACAATATTTTGATGAGGGAACGGTGTCGAAAGTACAAGAAATATTGGCTGAATTACATAAAAATAAAAGAGTAGAAATAGCGTGAAATGGCAAAGGAGAGAGAAAAAATGTCTAATTTGATGGTTGAAAATCAAACAGAACAAGTTTCTATATTTTTAGAAGATGCTATTAATTTGATAACCAATTATGTAAATTATCATACGTTGCCTTCTTTATTAGAGGAAACACCAGCAGGGAATGAGCAATATTATAAAGGGTTATTAGCATCAATGAGACGACTTCTCGTTTTTTGCGAAGAAGGACATGATGCATGTTTTGTTTTGTTGAATAGTCAGCCATTTCGAAAAACAGCAGCTGAAAAAATTTTATATAAGATTTACCATCAAGTAATTGCAGAGTTTTTTTCACCAAAGAGTGATTATTGGTATGAAAATAGTCGGTCTGCATATACAGGAAAAAATTCTATCGTTTTTCAACAAACACCACCTGCATCTTTGGGGCAAGTGATGAAGAGTTTAGAAGGTAAATTTCAATTGATGCGTGAAGAACTAGAATATTATGAGACGGATTATCAGACAAAGATGTTACACAAATATTGATTGCGGAAAAGAAGCTAAGGTGACTTAGCTTCTTTTCCTTTTGTACAGTTATATAAGGGATTTTCATTGAATATAGTTAAGTGGATAGCATTAGGGAGGTGCAACATGAATCAGCAAGGTGTATTTACAGATTACTTTCATGAAGTAGAAAATTGGTGTGAAAGTGTTCTTCACGTATTAGATAGCCGCGCAATGGAAGTGTATGATGTCCATATGCTTGCTTATAAAATTCAGGCGTTGTTAGAGCGTATGAAAGAGCATGAGTATGAAACAGATGCAGAGTTTATGTATGAAATAAGTGATGATGTAGAACATATTCAGCATCACTTGCAGGAAGTATTTATGCAAGAAGAAGAGGAATATGAATTATATGAAAGAGGGGATAGCGAACGAGCTGTTCCAATTGGAGGACATACACTCCCGCCATTACCTTATCCGTATAATGCGTTAGAACCTTATATTTCTAAAGAAATTATGATGTTACACCATGATAAACATCATCGGAGTTACGTGGAAGGATTAAATAAAGCAGAGAAGATGATGGAAGAAGCGAGAAAAACAAATCAATTTGATTTAATTAAGCATTGGGAAAGAGAAGCGGCTTTTCATGGGTCAGGTCATTACTTACACACGATATTTTGGAATAACATGAAAAAAGACGGTGGTGGGAGTCCAAGAGGTGCTTTTTCACAACAAATCGAACAAGATTTTGGGAGCTTTTTACGTTTCCAAAAACATTTTACAGAAGCGGCCTCTAAAGTAGAAGGTTCAGGCTGGGCAATTCTCGTTTGGGTGCCCCGGTCTGGAAGGTTAGAAATTTTGCAAAGTACACTTCATCAATTATTTACACAATGGGATACGATACCACTCCTTGTACTAGATGTCTGGGAACATGCGTATTATTTACAATACCAAAATCGAAAAGATGAATATATTAAAAACTGGTGGAATGTTGTAAATTGGCCTGATGTAGAAAAAAGGTTTGAAACTGCGAAACAAATTGAATGGACACCATATTAGACGCAAATTCTCTGCGTCTTTTTTAATGGAAGCAGAAGGAAGATTTCGTTCATATTTTAAAAGGCCAAGCATACACTTGTACAAAAAGTGCCAAAAGGACGTGGGGGGAAATATGAGACGAATTTGTGTAATCATTACGCTTCTTATTATGTACGCAAGCGTTATGCCGATTCCTACATATGCAAAGATGAACAGCAATGTCAGTGCTCGAAATGCTGTATTAATGGAGCAACAGTCTGGTCGTGTATTATACGGAAAAGCAGAACATGAACCTCAAAAAATTGCTAGTATAACAAAAATTATGACTGCCTTGTTAGCTGCTGAATCAGGGAAGATGAAAGAAATGGTGTCAGTTAGCAATGAAGCGGTGAGGGTGGAAGGATCAGCAATCTATTTAAAGCCTGGACAAAAAGTGAAGTTAGAAGATTTAGTATACGGACTCATGCTTAGATCTGGTAATGACGCAGCGCAAGTAATTGCTGAAAGTGTGGGTGGGAGTATAGATGGATTCGTATATTTAATGAATGAAAAGGCGAAAGAAATTGGAATGAAAGATACTCACTTCTCAAACCCTCATGGTTTAGATGGAGATGGATCACATTATTCGTCGGCTTACGATATGGCGTTATTAACGAAGTATGCAATGGGAAACGAGTCATTTAAAAAAATCTTTGGAACAAAAACGTATAAATCCGATTCTTGGGATTACCCGTGGAAAAATAAACATAAGTTGGTAACGTCTTATTATGAATTTGCAACAGGAGGAAAAACAGGCTTTACGAAGAAAGCAGGAAGAACGCTTGTTACAACGGCATCAAAAGATGGACTAGATTTAATTGTCGTAACTTTGAGTGCTTCTAGTGATTGGGATGATCATATGAATCTATTTGATAAAGGATTTGAACGTTTCAAGCAAACGAAAGTTTTAGGACAAGGAGCAATTGCTGAAATAAATGAAAAGAAGTATGCCAACCATGTTTATACGAAAAATAGTTTTTCCGTGCCGTTAACTGAAGAGGAAAGAAAGAACGTATTATTAAAAGTTGAACTGGATAAAAGTATAACGCTTGAGGATGGAGTAAAGGTTGGAAAGACAGATGTTTATGTTGGCAATGAGAAAGTTGGAGAACGGAATTTATTTTATAGTAAACGGAAGTTAGTAGCTACAACGGGACTTTACTGGAATAATGTGAAAGAAATTTTTTCTTACATGATAGGTGTTGGGAACAATGGTTAATCTCGTATGGGTAGCGATGGCTGTCATTGGGATTGTATACGCCATGATAAATGGAACGATGGAAGAAGTGAATAAGGCTGTATTTGACGGAGCAAAAGATGCAGTAACGATTTGTATAGGACTTATTAGTGTTTTAGTATTTTGGCTTGGTTTAATGAAAATTGCAGAGGAAGCCGGATTGTTAAAAAAATTAGTTTCACTTTTTATGCCGATAGTAAAAAGGTTGTTTCCAGAAATACCAAAGGATCATCCGTCCATGGGATTTATTCTATCAAATATGATGGCAAACTTTTTTGGTCTAGGTAATGCAGCAACCCCTCTTGGTATTAAAGCGATGGAACAACTAAAAGAGTTAAATGGAGGAAAGGATTCGGCGAGCCGTTCTATGGTGACGTTTCTAGCATTAAATACATCAGCTATTACATTAATTCCTACGACAGTCATTTCAATTCGAATGACATATGAATCAGCCAATCCTACTGAAATTGTTGGGGTAACATTTATTGCACAAGTACTTTCTATGATTGGAGCAATTTGGATTGACCGCTATTTTTACCGAAGAAGGAGTAGAAAGGGGCGGAAAAAATGAGTATTGTAAATACAATTTCCTTATGGGTAATCCCTTGTGTAATTGGTTTTATCCTTTTATATGGCACGATAAAGAAAGTGCCGACGTATGAATCGTTCGTTGAGGGAGGAAAAGAAGGGATTCAAATTGCAATTTCCATTTTACCGTTTATGGTTGGAATGCTTGTGTCTATTTCTATATTCCGATCGTCAGGTGCGCTAGATGCAATGATATCAGTAATGAAGCCAATGCTAGATTTAATTCACGTTCCAGCAGAAATCGTTCCATTAGCACTAATACGTCCTATTTCAGGTTCTGCTGGTCTAAGTATTACGACTGATTTAATTGCTACATATGGGCCAGACTCATTCATTGGGAGATTAGCTTCTACGATGCAAGGGAGTACAGATACGACTTTTTATATTTTAACAGTATACTTCGGAGCTGTTGGTATTAGAAAAATGGGAGATGCATTAAAAGTAGGTCTTTTTGCAGATTTAATCGGAATTATTTGCTCGATTGTCTTTGTTTCTCTATTGTTTCAGTAAAGCTATTCATTTTTTATGCTATTTCGCGTATAATACGTATACGACCACTATTAAGGTGTAGCTTAATAGTGGTTTTTTTATGCAGTATTTTTGACAAAATGATGAACTTTTATTGTGAGAAATATGAAAAATATGGACAATAATAAAGGATAAAAACATGATTTGACCTTTATATGTTTAATATCATCGCTATGTTGTTTAAGGGAGATGGAGCGAATAACCGTAAAGCGTATGCGGTTGCCAAGTCTTTCTAATGTAAGGTAAGATAAATTCGAGGTGAAAAAAAGAAATGGAACGATTACAAAAAGTGATTGCGCAAGCAGGTATTGCATCGAGAAGAAAGGCTGAGGAATTAATTCAGCAAGGAAAAGTGAAAGTTAACGGAAAAATAGTGAAAGAGTTAGGAACAAAAGTAACTCCTCAAGATAAAGTAGAAGTAAATAACATCCCTCTTGAAAAAGAAGAACCTGTTTATTTTTTACTATATAAACCAACTGGTGTAATTTCAAGTGTATCAGATGATAAAGGTAGAAGTGTTGTAACAGACTTTTTCCCTGAAATTACACAACGTTTATTCCCAATCGGACGTCTAGATTATGATACGTCAGGAGTATTATTAATGACAAACGACGGGGACTTCGCAAATATATTAATGCATCCTAAATATAAAGTTGAAAAAACGTATGTTGCAAAAATAAAAGGCCCATTAACAGGTGAGAAAATTCGCATGTTAGAACGCGGTGTTGCATTAGAAGATGGTAAAACAGCACCAGCACATGTGAAAATTATTTCTTGGGACAAGCGTAAAGAGATGGCTATTGTACAATTAACAATTCATGAAGGACGTAATCGTCAAGTACGTCGTATGTTTGAAGCGTTAGACTGTAAAGTAGTGAAATTAAAACGTGAACGTTATGCTTTCTTAGAAGTAGGAAGCCTGCGACCTGGTGATGCGAGAGAATTGACACCACATGAGGTGAAACAATTACGCGCGCTTGCTTCTACAAAGCCAAGATAAGCTATAGAGTTAAAAATTCACCAGTGGAGTGCTCTGCTGGTGATTTATTCAATACAACATTTACAGAAGATAATACATAACATTTACCGAGGAGAGGAGAGGTAATATGAAGAAAAATCGCTTATTATTTCGCGTTATTATTCTACTCATTTTATGTGGTGCTGTAGGATTTACCCTTTATCAAGGATTCTTTGCTAATAAAGAGAAAATGCAAATCGGAAAAGAAGCACCTAACTTTGTTGTGACAGATTTAGAAGGGAAGAAAATTGAACTAAAAGATTTAAAGGGAAAAGGTGTATTTTTAAACTTTTGGGGTACGTGGTGTAAACCTTGTGAAAAAGAAATGCCTTATATGAATGAATTATATCCAAAGTATAAAGAAAAAGGCGTTGAAATCATAGCGTTAGATGCAGATGAAACGGATATTGCAGTAAAGAACTTTGTGAACCAATATGGTTTGAAATTCCCAGTTGCTATTGATAAAGGACAAAAGATTATAGGAACATATGGAGTAGGTCCATTACCGACAAGCTTTTTGATTGATAAAGATGGAAAAGTAGTGGAGCAAATTATAGGTGAACAAACGAAAGAACAGTTAGAAGAGTATTTAAAGAAAATTACTCCGTAATAAAGAAAGCCTTTACATAAGAGGTGCGTGTCTATAGTGCCTCTGATTTAAAAATTCTGAGTATTGCGGTAACTCGAGGTTAGAATATACAATAGTACATATAGATACAGGGGCGGTGAGAGTGTTGAAAGAAATTAAATGTGAATGTGGACATGTTAATCCGATAGGAACCGTTTTTTGTGAAGCTTGCGGGAAACCATTTGAAAGCAATGAAAATGCAAAACTATTGGATATGCGCTATGAGGGGAGTGCACGGAGATCTCTCACGCAAACAAAAACGATAGTCGATAAAATTTGGAGCTTTTTCTCTTCTGTAAAAGTCGGTGTATGGCTAATCGTAATAACTTTAGCTGCATCAGCGATAGGAACTATTTTTCCGCAAGAAATGTACATAACTCCAGGGATTGCACCAGCTGAATATTATAAGCAAGAATACGGATTTTTAGGGCAATTATACTATCAATTAGGATTTAATAATTTATACGGTTCATGGTGGTATATGATTTTGATTGCTTCTATCGGTATTTCACTTGTGATATGTAGTTTAGACCGCGTTATTCCACTTTATAAAGCTTTAAAAAAGCAAGGCGTAAAAAGACATCCTAGTTTTTTAAAGAGACAGAGATTATATGGGACTGGTACACCGCAAGATGGTGACCTGGAAAGAGTGCAAAAGAATTTAAAGAAAAGAAACTATAACGTGAAAGTGGAAGACGGAAACGTTTTAGCAGAAAAGGGACGCTTCTCGCGTTGGGGTCCATATGTAAATCATATCGGTCTTATTATCTTTTTATTCGGTGCGATGCTTCGTTTTTTACCGAGTATGTACGTAGACGAAGCACTTTGGTTACGTGATGGTGAAACGAAAGAAATACCAGGGACGGATGGACAATACTACTTAAAAAACGAGAAATTTATAAAAGAAGTTTATGATAAAAGTAAGGACAAGGAAGTTTTTGAGGAAGCGATTGATCGTGTAGGCGATAAAATGATTGCGAAAAACTTCCAAACGAATGCTGTATTATATAAAGCTGTGGGCGAAAATATAGCAGGGCAAAAACCAAAGTTGGAAAAAGTAAAAGAAGCGGAAATTCGAGTAAATGAACCACTGAAATTTGATCAATTTGCAGTGTATCAAGTGGATTATAAAGAAAGTGAATTTAAAAGTATGTCCTTCAACTTGCAAAATAAAGAAAATAATCAAAAATGGGGACCGATTAAAGTAGATTTAACGAATCCTAAGGAAAAATATGATTTAGGAAATGGTTATTCTCTAGAACTATTAAGCTATTTTCCTGATTTTTATTTTGATGAGAATGGAAAACCGAATACAAAAACGAAATTACCGAACAATCCTGCATTTGTATTTAAAATGTTTACACCTGAAACACCAGATGGTGAAGTGAGTTTTGTTGGTATTCAGCAAAATATAGAACCTGATGGAAACAACAAATATAAAATGTCGTTTGCGGGTGTTGAAATGCAAAATGCAACAGCACTTACTGTAAGAAAAGATTTAACGCTTTGGATTCTCGGTATTGGAGGATTTATATTTATGGTTGGTGTCATTCAAGGTATGTATTGGAATCATCGCCGTATTTGGATACAACGTGTTAATGATGAATGGTGGATTGCAGGGCATACGAATAAAAATTGGTTCGGTTTAAAGAAAGATATTGAAAGAGTAATAGAAGGTACAGCAATTCCACAGCCAAATGATAAAGTAATCGATAAAAAAATTAGTTAAGGTGGGGAAACGATATGGTGCAAATAAGTAGTAACTTTCTCTTTACCGCATTTATTTTATATTTAATTGCGACTCTATTTTTTGGTGGAGCCATTAAAGAAAAGGGTCATAAATGGGCAAATGTAGGAATAACAATTACAATTTTAGGGTTTATAGCACAAACAGTATATTTTGTTACAAGGTGGATTGCATCAGGGCATGCGCCAGTTAGTAACTTTTTTGAATTCGGTACATTTTTCGGCATGATGCTTGTAGGAGCATTTATTGTAATGTATTTTATGTACCGCGTAAGTATAATTGGACTATTTGCATTACCAGTTGCGCTTTTATTAATTGCCTATGCAAGTATGTTTCCGAGGGAAATATCTCCGCTTATTCCATCTTTAAAAAGTAATTGGTTACATATTCACGTGACGACTGCAGCAGCAGGACAAGCAATTTTAGCGATTAGTTTTATTACGGGCGTCATGTATTTATTAAAAAATGTAGATCAATCAACGAGAAGTAAACGGACATTTTGGCTAGAGACGGTAGTGTTTACGCTTGTTTGTACAGTTGGATTTATTGGAGTAACAACGGTATTTTCTAGTATGAAATATGAAGCGAAGTTTCAATGGGTTGATAAAAATGAACAACAACTGGAAATGAAGTACAATCTTCCAGCTTTAGTAGGACCGCATGAAGGGAAGTTACAGACAGAAAATAAATTAGAACCGGTAGTTGAAGTTCCAGCGATTGTAAATGCGAAAAAATTAAATACTGTTATTTGGTCAGTGTTAGTTGGAACATTACTTTATATTGTATTAAGGCTTGTTTTACGGAAGCGAGTATCGGCGGCACTTCAGCCGTTAGTAAAGAATACGAATAGTGATTTACTAGATGAAATCGGATATCGATCTATTGCAATTGGATTCCCAGTTTTCACATTAGGAGCGTTAATTTTTGCAATGATTTGGGCTCAAATAGCGTGGACGCGTTTTTGGGGCTGGGATCCGAAAGAGGTTTGGGCACTTATAACGTGGCTCTTTTATGCTGCAGTACTACATTTACGATTATCTAAAGGGTGGCATGGAGAGAAATCAGCTTGGCTTGCAGTAATTGGTTTTGCAATTATTATGTTTAACTTTATTGTAGTAAACTTAATTATTGCCGGTTTACATTCATATGCATAGAGAAATAAAATAGGAGAGTGCATGTCACTTTCCTATTTTATTTTTGTCAACTTTTCTTCTTTTTTGAGAAAAACATGACAAAGTAGCGGTTGATTTTGTAAAATGATGTCGAGGACATTATATACTGTTCAAAAAAAATACATAGTTTTGGAAAAAAATTGAACAAAATTTATTATTCTTGTGAAGCATAATATGGGAAGTGAAACATTTAGAAGATTGCTTAAATAAACGAGAATAGCGCAACATAATAGTAAAGAAGGGTAGGTGTGAACCGCTGAGGTGAGAGTACGCAGCGGGTAGAGATGGAAAATGAATCAAGAATTTTAATTGTAGATGATGAGGATCGTATTCGTCGTTTATTGAAAATGTACTTAGAAAGAGAACAATACACAATTGAAGAAGCAGATAATGGTGATACAGCTTTAGAAATGGCGTTGCAAAATGATTACGATTTAATCTTATTAGATCTTATGATGCCTGGTAAAGATGGCATTGAAGTATGTAAAGGGGTTCGTGAGAAGAAAGCGACACCAATTATTATGCTGACAGCAAAAGGTGAAGAAGTAAATAGAGTACAAGGATTTGAAGTTGGAACAGATGATTATATTGTAAAGCCATTTAGTCCACGTGAGGTCGTGCTACGTGTGAAAGCGGTATTACGTCGTGCTGTACCAACAACATTCTTTACACAAGATACAACGACAAAAGATGTTACTGTATTCCCGCACTTAACAATTGATAACGATGCACACCGTGTTACTGCAGATGGTAATGAAGTAAACTTAACGCCGAAAGAATATGAGTTACTATTATTTTTAGCGAAAGCTCCTGATAAAGTATTCGATCGTGAGCAATTGTTAAAAGAAGTATGGCAATATGAATTCTTCGGAGATTTACGTACAGTTGATACGCATGTAAAGCGTTTACGTGAGAAGTTAAGTAAAAAATCACCAGATGCTGCGAAGATGATTGTTACCGTTTGGGGCGTAGGTTATAAATTTGAGGTTGTGAACGACTGATGCTTTGGAGAAGTGTAGTAGGGAAGTTATGGATGACTATATTACTTCTCGTTTCGTTTGTGCTTGGATTTGTTGCGATTTTACTTTCACAGTTTTTTAGAACATATTATGTTGATATGAGTGAAGATAGGCTTCAAAAAGTTGCAACAAGTGTTTCAGAGTTAATTGAAGAAGGTGCCGATGTAAAAACGATTGAGAATATCGCGTACAAATTCTCTGATTCACTTTCAAGGATCATTATTGTAGAAGATGGTAAAGAAATATCATCTTCGCCGAAACAAGAAGGGTTAGTCACTCTTACAATGGATGATTTGAAAGAAGATAAAGAATTAGCGGCTGTTTTCACAGACAAAAAAGAAATTAAGAATAACATTAGAAAAGCCTCTAATAGTAGAAAGAATAAAAACACTGAAAATGATATTATGATTGTCGGAAAACCAGTGCAGTCAAAAAATCAAAGTGCAGTGTTCGTATACGAATCTTTACAAGTACCGATACAAGGCATGGAGAGAACGACTGATTTTATATTCTTATCAGCAGGGATTGCGATTATATTAACAACGTTCTTTGCATTCTTCTTGTCTACTCGAATTACAGCACCACTCCGTAAAATGCGTGAAGTTGCTTTTGAGGTGGCGCGTGGGAAGTTTGATGCGAAAGCTCCTATGGTGTCTCAGGACGAGATTGGTGAGCTTGCAACGGCCTTAAATCAAATGGGGAAACAGTTGAAGTTTAATATGAATGCACTGCAGCAAGAAAAAGAACAGTTAGCTAGTATTTTAAGTAGTATGGCAGATGGGGTTATTACGTTAAATCAAGAAGGTGAAGTCGTTGTAATTAATCCGCCGGCCGAACATTTCTTACAAGTTTGGCAAGAAGAAAAAGAGATAGAGCTAAGTAAAAAACTACCTTCTGAACTTGTGGAACTATTCCATCTTGTTGTAGAAAGTGAACAACAACAAGTTGTTGAAATTAATTTACAAAAAGGGAACTATGTAGTTCTTATGACGCCGCTTTACAATCAAACGAAAATTCGTGGAGCTGTAGCGGTACTGCGAGATATGACGGAAGAACGCCGTCTTGAAAAGATGCGTCAAGACTTTATTGCGAATGTATCGCATGAACTTCGTACACCAATGGTAATGCTGCAAGGGTATAGTGAAGCGATTTTAGATGATATTGTGCAAACGAAAGAAGAAATTGATGAGTTTGTTCAAATCATTTATGATGAATCCGTTCGTTTAGGTAAACTTGTAAATGAATTATTAGATTTAGCACGCATGGAAAGTGGTAATGTAGAGTTACATATAGGTGAAGTTGATATTCATCCTTTCGTTGAAAAAATAGGTCGTAAATTCCAAGGGATTGCAAAGGATAAAGAGGTCGCGTTAACGGTTGATTTCAAAGATTCAATTGAACAATACCCATTTGATGCAGATCGTATGGAGCAAGTATTGACGAATTTAATTGATAACGCAATACGTCATACAAACGCAGGCGGACATGTAACGCTTGTAATTGATTCGAAAAATAATGGCCTCATTTTTGAAGTACAAGATTCGGGTGCAGGCATTCCAGAAGAGGATATTCCATTTTTATTTGATCGTTTCTATAAAGCTGATAAAGCAAGAACACGTGGGAAAAAGGGTGGAACAGGACTCGGGCTTGCGATTGCGAAAAATATTGTTCAAGGTCATGATGGTAAAATTTCTGTTTCAAGTGTTGTTGGAGAAGGAACTACATTCTCTGTATATTTACCGAATCGTATAATTTAGATATGTGTTTTTAAAGTTGATAATGAATAAAGTTCTGCTGTTTTTTATTTTTTTGTAAACTCAATTAAATAAAGAATGGTAGAACTTTTTTCTATGTTGCTCGAATAAAGAATAACAAGAGAGGTGCTGTGAAGAAATGAAATTATATACAAAAACAGGAGATAAAGGAACGACAAGTGTAATAGGCGGTAGGGTTGATAAAGATGATATCCGTGTGGAAGCGTATGGAACAATAGACGAGGCGAATTCTCATATCGGATATGCAATGACTAAGCTTCAAGGCAGGACTTATAGAGATATTTACAATGAGCTCGAAAATATTCAACATGAGCTATTTGATTGCGGAGGAGACTTGGCAATAGTGGAACAAAAAATTCCTTATAAGGTGACAATTGAGATGGTTGAAAGCTTAGAAAGAAAGATTGATTTGTATATAGAAGAAGCACCGCCGCTAGAGCGCTTTATTTTACCAGGTGGAAGCGAGTCGGCAGCTGCTATTCATATTGCACGTACAGTTGTAAGGCGAGCAGAACGATGTATCGTGTCCTTACAAAAAGAAGGAGAAATAAATGAAGTTGTTCTAAAGTATGTAAATAGATTATCTGACTATTTATTTGCAGTAGCTAGAGTAATAAATGCCCGATTACAAGTGAAAGATGTGGAGTATAACCGTAGTGCATTAGTTTTTCGTGATAAGAAAGAGAAGGAAGTGGAGTAATTCACTTTCTTTTTTTGTATACTTTTTTCTGTAATATACCAAAATAGAGAAGGTATGGTGGTAATTAGAAAACGGAGGATGTATATGAAAGTTTTAAAATGCGGAGTCATGTTATTGAGTATACTGTTTGTATCTCAATTACATGTTTATGCAGAAGAAAATCGATGGACATGGCCTGTTGAAGGTCAGATAAGTGATTATTTTGGGACAAGGCATGGAAAACACTATGGTATTGATGTAGCTGCACCGATTGGAACGCCTGTGGCAGCTATCCAAGATGGTAAGGTAACGAAGTCTTATTATTCAAGTAGTTATGGAAATGTTGTATTTATTAAACACGGAGAATATGAGGCTGTATATGCACATTTAAATAAGAGATATGTGGGTCAAGGAGATTATATTTCAAAAGGTGAAAAAATTGGAGAAGTAGGGAACACGGGAGAATCGCGAGGTGCACACTTACATCTAGAACTTCATCAAGGAAGATGGACGATGGCGAAAAAGAATGCGATGAACCCATTGCTTGTTTTAAGTGAACAAAGAAATGAAGTTGTTTCTTCATCATTATATGTCGTACAAAAAGGGGATACTTTAGTTAGTATTGCACGGAAATTTAGTATGACACTTAAGGAAATTAAAGAAAAAAATGGATTGCAGCAAGAGCTAATTTATCCTAATCAACAATTATATGTTAAGTAAAGGCAACGTCTCAAAAATTAAACTTTGAATATTCTTAAATAAGGTTCGATGTAAATGAAATTATATGGGCGCTTCTGCTAGAAGTATTGAGTGAATTAGAGTATTTATATCTAAAAGAAAACCGTCCCAAAATTTATTTTGGGACGGCTTCTTTTACCAAAAAATAAAGACACATATAAATCCAGAAATAGCTAAATAGCTATATAAGTAAAAAACTTTTGTTCTTGTTTTCTCTTTTGTTCGAAACAGTACGATAGTCGGTTCAATTAAACCGATTGTCAAACAAAGTAGGCCAAGAAGCATACAACCAATCGAAATAGAATACAGGGCGATTTGTGGTGCTTGAAATGGAATCATCCATTTTAATAAAAATGCAATAAGTGCAGTGTAACAAATGCTACCGATGTATTTATTCAGTGGTGTATTAGAACGAAAACCAGGAAGTTTTTTTAAGAAAGAGCGGGAAACAACTTCTGTTTGTAAAGATGTATGCTCTTCAATAATTCTTTGAGCTTCTTTTCCTTTTTGAAAAAGGGATAAGATCCAATTTCGCTCACCCTGAAAAATAAATTGAGAAGTTGTCAAATAGTGATCAATCTTCACTTTACTCCAACTTTTCCACGGATGACGCTCACACAATTTTAATTTACTTTCTGTTTTTTTATCATACTGATAAATACTGATGCCATCTTCATCGAAAGTAGCATAGTATGTCTCGTTTGAGAATGTGCCTAAATCAATTGGGCAGTAGAAAAGTAATTCTTTTTTTAAGTAAAAGTATTCTTTTCTTAAGTTTTTTTTCATTGCTTCTCGAATAGAATGTCTCTTTTCTTTTTTCATGACATTTCCTCCATAACTCAGAAAATGTTCTTATCTTAACAATTCAATATCTTATCACTTTTAATTATATATGAC
>NZ_QPEL01000052.1:0-303 GCF_008368965.1 Bacillus sp. AY2-1
GGCATCATATTCGGTGGTTGGTTGTTATCCATAATTGGCATCATATTTGGTGGTTGGTTGTTATCCATAATTGGCATTATATTTGGCATTTGAATATTTGGCGGTATGACTTGTGGAATAACTACATTTTCTTTCGATATATTTGGTGATACTATATTCCCTACGTTTTCTTTCTTCACTTGTGGTGATTCCCTACATTCTCTTTCTTCACTTGTGGTGACACTATATTCCCTACATTTTCTTTTTTCACTTGCGGTGACACTATATTCCCTACATTTTCTTTCTTCACTTGCGGTGATATTT
>NZ_QPEL01000052.1:356-138282 GCF_008368965.1 Bacillus sp. AY2-1
TATGCCCTACGTTTTCTTTCTTCACTTGTGGTGACACTATATTCCCTACATTCTCTTTCTTCACTTGTGGTGACACTATATTCCCTACATTTTCTTTTTTCACTTGCGGCGATATTATATTCCCTACATTCTCTTTCTTCACTTGCGGCGATATTATATTCCCTACATTCTCCTTCTTCACTTGCGGCGATACTATATTGTTTTTTTTCGTTTGCGGAGAAATGATATTGTTAGGTTTCATTTTACTAATTTGAGGAGCAATTAACTCGCTTCCTTTTTTTATTACATCTGAAATTTTATATTCTTTTTTTGGTTTTATTGGTGGTTGTGGCGGCTGCGGTAATACATTTACCGAAAACTTCGTGTTTTCTTTTTCCGCCGGTTTTTGTTTTTCTATCACAGGTGGTTTTTGAATAACAGACGGTTTTTCAACTGGTTTTTCTTTTTGAATTGGCTGTTCTTTTTGCACCTCTTTTTGCGGCTTTACCTGCATCTCCTTCTGTGGTTTCACCTGTACTTCTTTTTGCGGCTTTACTTGCATCTCCTTCTGCGGTTTTACTTGCACTTCTTTTTGTGTTTGTTGCATAGCTGGCTGCTGTGTAATTGGTGCTGATTGATACGTAACTTCTTCTTCATCTTCTATTCCAAGCGGAGTTGGTGTTGCTGCAAATTCTTTTTGCTGCACTTCTTTTACGTATTGCTTTGGAGGCGCTGAGCCTGCTCCAGCCTGTTGTTTCATATGAACACTCTTTGATGGCACTTTAATTTTCATACCTGGCATGATTAGATCAGGATTACTAAGTTGTGTATTTGTTTGTTTCAGCGTATCAAAATCCACTCCGTACTTTTTCGCAATTTTCCAAAGGGTATCCCCTTTTTGCACGATATGAATTTTCAAATTTTCCCCCTCCTGTATAACTTATCTATAAGTAACAAATCTCATGAAGTAACTCTTTCTAAATAACGTTAACTTCTTTTCACTTTCATCACTTCTTCGATTTTCAATATCATTTGAAGTGGAATAAGCATAAAAAAATCGCAATGATTTCTTCACAACAATGTATGCCCATTTCGTTCTCGTTATGATTATGTGCATGAAAAAAAGCAACGGGAATACCGTTGCTTTACACACGCTCTAACATACGATTTAATGCAAGAACCGCTTCTGCGGTTACTTGTTTATCTACACTAATAACGTTAATTTCTTCTCCTCTTTCTATCGTTTCAAGTGCCCATAATAAGTGAGGCAGATCAATTCGGTTCATCGTTAAACATGGACACATAAATGGATTAAGCGAAACAATTTCTTTATCTGGATGTTGCTGAATAATTCGATTCACTAAATTCATTTCTGTACCAATCGCCCATTTGCTACCAGATGGCGCTGATTCAATCATATCAATAATATATTTCGTTGACCCTGCATAATCTGAAGCAGCTACAACTTCATAGCAACATTCTGGATGTACAATAATATTCATATCCGGATGATTTTTTCGTACATTCTCTATGTTTTTCACTGTAAAGTTTTGATGAACTGAACAATGACCTTTCCATAAAATCACTTGAATTTCTTCTATATCTCCATCGTACTCTAAAGAATCAGTATGCGGATCCCATACTGCCATTTTATCTAACGGGATACCTAAGTCGTACGCTGTATTTCTTCCTAAATGTTGATCCGGTAAAAAGACGAGACGTTCTTTTTGAGTAAACGCCCAAGATACCATTTGCTTTGCATTAGAAGAAGTTACTGTTGCTCCTCCGTTACGACCACAAAACGCTTTAATTGCAGCTGTAGAGTTCACATACGTTAACGGAATCATCGTATCTCCAAATAATTTCGTGAGCTCTTTCCACGCTCTTTCTGTTTGTTCAATATCTGCCATATCTGCCATCGAACATCCTGCACGCATATCTGGCAAAATAACGATTTGATCATCTGTCGTTAACATATCTGCTGTTTCCGCCATAAAGTGCACCCCGCAAAACACAATATACTTTGCGTCTTTATTGCTCGCTGCAACTTGCGCAAGCTGAAGTGAATCCCCTGCTGCATCTGAAAATTGTACCACTTCATCTTTTTGGTAATGATGTCCTGGAATGAATAACATTTTTCCCATTTTTTCTTTAATTTCATGAACACGCTTTTCCATATCTTCTTTTGACATCTTGTGATAACGCTCCGGTAACATCGTTTCAATTGGTTGCACTTTTTCTAAAATACTCATATTCCTTTCTCCCCCCTCTAAGCCACTTTCCTTATCCTTCAATATTGAAACTAATATCAAGTGCTTTCACTGAATGTGTTAACGCTCCAAGTGAAATATAATCTACCCCTGTTTTTCCGTATTTCGATAAATCTTCAATTGTAATGCCTCCTGATGCTTCCGTAACGATGGCACTTGGTACAATCTTTGAAAACTCTCTAATCTCATCTGGCGTACGGTTATCAAACATAATAATATCCGCTCCAGCCGCTACAGCCTCTCTCACTTGCTCCTCCGTTTCTGTTTCCACTTCTACTTTCACCATATGTCCTAATTTTTCTTTCAGCGATGTAACAGCTTTCGTAATAGAACCAGCAAAGGCAATATGATTGTCTTTGATCATGACACCATCATATAAACCGAAACGGTGATTAAATCCTCCTCCGCACACGACTGCATACTTATCAAACATACGTAGCCCCGGCATTGTTTTTCGCGTATCACAAATACGTGTATGGCTGCTATCTAAAGCAAGAACCGCTTTACGCGTCATCGTCGCTATTCCGCTCATACGCTGGATAACATTTAATATAACGCGCTCTGCTGTTAATAACGATGCAATTGGACCTTGCACAGTTGCAATGATTTCGCCTTTTTCTACAAGATCCCCATCTTTTTTATGAAGCTCTACTTCAATTCTCTCATCAATTAATTTAAATCCCGATTCAATTACTAAACGTCCTGCAAAGACCCCTGTATCCTTCGAAAGAAACGTTCCTTTTGAAAGCAAGTTATCTGGAAAAATAAGCTGAGATGTTACATCTCTTTCTCCTATATCTTCTAAAAAAAATCGATTTAATGCTTCTTTCACTTTTATCGTGTTCATAAAGCCCCTCTTCCCCTCATCACACAAGTTGTAGTTTTCTCTTTACTCGAACAATCTCTTTCTTTCCTACATTTCTATCTGGATAATCACTCCGGTAATGCCCACCAATACTTTCTTCTCTTTGCAGAGCTGACACAACTATAAGCTCACAAACCGTTAACATATTAATAAGTGTTATCTCTTCATTCGTAAGAACATCATGTTGTAATATCATATTTCGAACACCGTACTTACTAAGCCATCTCTTCGCATAAGATAAACTTTGCTCTGTTCGCACAATCCCAACATATTTCATCATGCATTTTTGTATTTCTTCTTTCGTCGGTAAATGATTCAGAACGATAAACTTCGCTTCCTTTTCGGCTAGCATGCTCACCTTTTCTTTTGTCTCTCTAGATAAAATGTGTCGTCCGATTCTTTTTCCAAACACAAGACCTTCTAATAATGAATTACTCGCTAATCTATTTGCACCATGAACCCCATTACAAGCTACTTCACCGACTGCGTATAGGTTCGGAATAGACGTCTCTCCATCACAGTTCGTTTTCACGCCGCCCATGTGAAAATGAGTACCGGGCACGACTGGAATAAGTTTTTTATTTATATCGACTCCATTTGTTTTACATATCGATGACACGGTCGGAAAGCGTTGTTCAAAGTTTTGAATCATTCCGATGTTTAAGTACACTTTTTCACCCGCAAGTAGCTGTTCATGAATAGCCCTTGCGACTACATCACGAGGCGCTAGATCCTGTTCGGAATGTATATCCATCATAAAACGCTGCCCTTTTCCATTTATAAGGACAGCTCCTTCTCCGCGAACAGCTTCGGACACGAGGCCGGAACAACGCCCACCCGCGTATAACATCGTCGGATGAAATTGTATAAACTCTAAATCTACAAGCTCTCCGCCTGCACGGTACACCATTGCAAGTCCATCGCCTGTAATTGTCTCATCATTAGAAGTAAAGGCGTATAAACCGCCAATACCGCCTGAAGCTAACACCGTATAATCTGCATTGTAACGTTTCAGTTCTCCTTTATTGTTACGAGTTAAAGCCCCAACACATTTATCTTTTTCTATAATAAAATCGAGCACCATTTCCTGTTCCACTACCGTAACGTATGGAGCTACTTCTTGAATAAGATGCTCTAATAAATTCTTTCCTGTTGCATCGCCACCTGCATGTAAAATACGACGTTTTCGATGCGCTCCTTCTTTTCCAAGATGAGGACCTGTTTCATCTCCATCAAATTTCATTCCTCTTTCAATAAGATTATTAATTTCTTTCGGCCCTTCCTCGACTAAATAACGGACCACTTCTTCATTATTATAATGACACCCTGCTACTAACGTATCTTCAAAATGATCATTAGGATTGTCATATGTAGCTACCGCTGCGGCAATTCCACCTTGAGCTAAATGTGTATTATTATTACGTTTCGTCTCCTTTGTGATAATAATCACATTCTTTTCGTGACAAATCTCTTTTGCAACACGAAGTGCCGCAACGCCACTTCCAATAATTAAGACATCTGCACTTGGCATAATTGTTGCCTCCTACTTTACACTTTTCAACTGTCTTGACACCTATATTTACATAGTTTTAAAATAATGACAAGAGTTTTTTTATAATTCTTATTTTCACTACCATTTAAAAAGTAAAAGAAATGTAACTCTTACTAGAGAGAGGAACTTACATGATGATATATCTTGACTATGCAGCTACTACACCTATGAGCGAGGAAGCGTTACAAACATATATGAAAGCAGCTTCTCAATACTTCGGAAATGAACAAAGTTTACATGACATTGGAGGAACGGCTTCTTCTTTATTACAAGTTTGCCGAAAAACATTCGCGGAAATGATTGGTGGAAAAGAACAAGGAGTATTCTTCACAAGCGGTGGCTCAGAATCAAACTATCTTGCGATCCAATCACTTCTAAATGCCCGAAATAAGAAGCATATTATTACGACACCTATGGAACATGCATCCATTCGAAGTTATTTTCAATCTCTAAAATCAAAAGGCTATACGATCACTGAAATTCCTGTTGATAAAAGCGGACTCATTTGTTTAGTAGATTTAGAGGCATCTATTACAGAAGATACTGTGCTAGCAAGTATACAGCATGGAAACTCTGAAATCGGAACCGTTCAAAACATTACAGAAATCGGGGCAATTTTGAAAAAATATAATGTTTTATTTCATACGGATTGTGTGCAAACGTTTGGTAAACTGCCTATCCATGTTTTTGAGATGGGGATTGATAGTCTTTCTGTTTCAGCACATAAAATATACGGACCAAAAGGTGTCGGCGCTTGCTACATAAATCCGCAATCTCGCTGGGAACAAGTATTTCCAGGAACTTCTCACGAAAAAGGATTTCGCCCAGGTACAGTTAACGTTCCCGGCATCGCATCTTTTTTAACAGCTGCTGAAAATATATTAAAAACTCAATGGGAAGAAAGTTTACGTTTTAAAGAGTTACGATCCTACTTTTTAGAGCAAATACAAACACTTCCGCTAGAAATTGAAGTAGAAGGTCATTCTACTTCTTGTTTACCACATATTGTTGGGGTTACAATAAAAGGAATAGAAGGTCAATATACTATGCTAGAATGTAATCGTCATGGTATTGCCATTTCCACCGGAAGTGCTTGCCAAGTCGGTAAACAAGAACCTTCGAAAACCATGCTTGCAATTGGAAAAACGTATGAAGAGGTCAAACAATATGTCCGCTTCTCTTTCGGACAACAAACAACGAAAGATCAAATTGATACTACTATTCATGCACTACACACAATTGGAAATCAATTTTATAGAGGTGTTAAATCATAATGAAACAAAATGAACAAAAAAAGATTTTAGGTGAAGAAAGACGACAGCTTATCCTCCAGTGGCTTCTCGCTGCAAATGAGCCGTTATCTGGAAATGAACTATCGAAGAAGACAAACGTAAGTAGGCAAGTTATCGTGCAAGATATTTCCTTACTTAAAGCACGAAACGAACCAATTATTGCGACTGCTCAAGGCTATTTATATTTAAAGCCACAAGAGAAACAACAAGCTTTTGAACGCGTAATCGTATGCCAGCACAAACCAGCAGAAGTACGTCAAGAACTTACAATGCTTGTTGATCACGGTGTTACGATTAAAGACGTAAAAGTTGAGCATCCTGTATACGGCGATTTAACAGCATCTATTATGGTAAGTAATCGCTTTGATGTAGAACAATATTTACAAAAAATAGAAAACACAAATGCTTCTTACCTTTCGCAACTAACAGATGGTATTCACTTACATACAATTGAGGCCGATTCTAAAGAAAAGTTAGATGCTGCTTGCAAGGCACTGGATAAAGCAGGATTTCTCGTTTATTAATGTAAAGCACAGAGTTTTTATAATTCTCTGTGCTTTTTTAATGCTATAATATTGTAATCAATCGTAAAGGAGATCACTTATGGGAATTAAACTCGTTCACTTTAGCATTGGCAAACCGAAACAAATGAAATATAGCGAAGATAAAGAAATGATTACTGGTATATGTAAGGAACTTACAGAAGAAGCTTTCCTCTCAAAAGATGGATTCCTCGGCGATGACGTAGCAGATTTAAAACATCATGGCGGTCCTGATCGAGCTGTTTGTGTATACCCACACGAGCATTACGCACTATGGGAAGAGGAATTTCAAACTACGCTTCCAGCTTCCACATTTGGCGAAAACATTACCGTAACAAATATGTTAGAGCGTGATGTTTGCATCGGAGATACATATCAACTAGGTGAAGCAATCATTCAAGTGACACAAGCAAGAGTACCTTGTAGCACTATTTCAAAACGCCTCGGTATTCCTGGCATTTTGCCGCGCATTGTAGCAACTGGATTTACTGGCTACCTATGCCGTGTTCTTCAAGAAGGTACTGTACGTAAAGATTCTAAAATTACATTACTAGAACGTCAACCGAGCAATATTTCTGTGTTGTTCTCTAACGAAATCTATTTTCATAATAGAAAAGATAAAGATGGCATAGAAAAAATTCTTGCTGTTCCAGAACTAGCTGATATTTGGCGTGGTCAGTTAGAAGAGCGTCTTGTGAAGTTAAAATAAAGAATCCCACCAGGTAAAACAGTATTGAGTTCTGATATGCTCCCCATTAGGTAGACAGATAAAAAATAAAAATCTGTTTATCTAATGGGAGTATTTTTATTTTCTCTTCCTTCACGTCCAAACATATAAAAATATATTTCATATTATATATGGACAACCTTTAACCCTTATATATGAAGGGAGTGATTAGTTATGGCAGATTACTTCTTAAAAAATGGAAAAAAATATTATAAGAAAAATGATCATCCATGTAATTCTTCAAATTCAGATTCAACTAACTGTTTTATACAGAACTATACTATTTTCGGTACGGAAGATACCCCTCAAGATCTTGATATAACAACTGGAATTCCTCGAACTGTATTTGAAAACTTCACTAAAAATCATAATAAGACACTTATTAAATTTAGTTTCAGTCCTGCATTTGCAACAACGATTAGATTAACAATTGCAAGATTAAACCATCGCTCTCCACTTACATTTACCTTAACACCAGGAGATATTAAAACATTTTTAGTAGAAGATGTTTTGAGTATTACTTTCTCAGATACTGTAGCTCCATCTACACTTAATCTATTAATACAACAAACGAATTGTATTTGCTGCAGTAATTCGAACAATGATGAATCCTATTATTATAATAGTTGTAATGATGCGTACTAAAAACACGACAAAAGAGTGACCTATTCCTAACAGAAAGCCGTCCTAAAATATCTTTTAGGACGGCTTCTTTATTTTGCTAGCTTAATTACATCACTTACTCCAATAGAATCGATAGCTTACTCTGCCTCAAACCGATAAACAACTTTTCATTTCAAACAAGTTTAACAACAGCTCCCTTTACAACCAATAAGAAGAATAACTCCCCAGCACAGTAACAGAAAAACCGAGTGCTTCAAGTTCCATCGTTACGCCTGGCAATAATACGTCATCATATGCTTTATCGACATCGATTAAGAAAAAGTAATTTCCAAGACCTGTTTTCATCGGACGCGATTCGATTTTTGATAAGTTTAATTTTCTCCATGCGAAAGCTGATAACACTTGATATAGGGCACCTGCATAATCTGCAGGTAACGTTATCATAAGCGTCGTTTTCTCTCCGCGGTTCTCTCCGTTATTCGGGAGTACTGCTTTCTTTTTCTTATGGAGTACTAGGAAACGTGTGTGATTATTTTTATGCGTATGAATGCTACGCCTCACAATTGTTAATCCATATTTTTCTGCAGCTGCTTCATTTGCAATAGCGGCAATTTTCTCTTCAGGATGTTCTTTCACATATTGCGCAGCGGCACTTGTGGATGTCATATCTCGAACAGTTACTCCTTTTAATTCTTCATTTAAAAATTTATGGCACTGTGCAATGGCATGCGGATGAGAATGCACCGCATATACTTCATCCCACACTTCTGCATACTGCGGATGTACAAGTAAATGCTGCTGAATTGGTACTGTAATTTCTCCTACAATGGAAAGCGGCTGCTCATGTACAAGATAATCAACCGTTATATTCACTGAACCTTCTATTGCATTTTCTAACGGTACAACTGCGAAGTCTACATTTTCATTTGCAGCTGCATCTATACAATCTGGAATCGTTCGATACGGTACATGCTCTGCTTCTGGAAAAAAACGACTCACCGCCATATTTGTAAATGTTGCTTCTGGTCCTAAATATCCTACTCGAATCATCGTCTTTTCCCCTCTTTTTCGTTTTCTTACTGTTATACCATACTTTTTTATATTCTTCTATGTAAATTTCGAATATTAAAAAAATATTGGCTTTCGCTAGTCTAAATGTTTCTTATATTCTCTTTGAGCGAAGAAGAAATAAATGATACATGCTGCGATATAAAACAGAATGAACAAACCTACTTTTCTTAATGATCCATCCATAAAAAGCGTATTATGAAACGTATATAACGCAACTGCACTATGCATACTCCCTACTATAATTGGCGCAAAAAATAGCATACATAATTGCCAAAGAGAAATTTTCCATACTTCTTCCTTCGTCATTCCAAGTTTAGAGAGTGCACCATACTGCTTTCGGTCCGATGCAATATTATGGAACCATTTAAAATACACGATACTACATGAAGTAAGAAAAAATAATATACTAATAAATGAGCCTACAAATAGAGTAATATCGCCGCCTTCTTTCATATTTACATATAACTCCATATTGCTTCGAAATGCATTATTATCTTGTTTCATATGTTTCCGTAAATCTTCATTTAATTTCTTCGTCTTTTCGATATTTGGTAATGTGTAGCCTCTATATATCATTTTTTCAGAATCAGGAACCTGATTTGCTATACTGTCAAAATCTTCATCATTCATAACGAAGAACAGACCATTAATGTACGAAGGATGATGGTTAAATTGAACACCTTCTTTCTGACCGTTAAATACGAATTGATATGGTTGATTCATTACTTGCAATTGAATCTCTTTTTGATTATATACATTCGAATTATTGTATTTATTATAATAAACGAGTGTCACTGTACCTTTTTTAGGACGATACGTTTTCTGTTTTTGTTTCCTCGCTTCTTGGTTATATTCACTTTCTTTTATAAGCGGTACTATTGTTGTTTCTCCCTTATTAGACTGAAAGGATGCATACACTCCAATAAAACTCATATATTGAAAATCATCATACTCATATTGATGCAGTAATTTTTCAACCGCACCTTCCTCAAAGACTTCATGAGTAGAAATACCTTTTTCTATGTACGAAAACGAGTGTATCCCTCCAGTTCGCCACATATCTTGCATGCTAGAAAAATATAAGAACACCGTACCTGTTGCTGTAACTACAAACGTCGTTGCCATAGACATCAGAAAGAAAAAGCGACCATTTTCCTTCATTCGATGTGACAATTGATTCACTATAAATAAATACGGATATGTATACATAATCTTTTTATTTCGCTTTATCATTTCTAACACTTGGGTAGCACCATGCGCGAAAGAAAAGTACGTTCCAAAAAAGACAAGTATAGACACAGGGAAAAAGTATATCGCTATCGTAGCCATCGTCACTTGTAGCGCCAACGCATACCCGCCCACTAAACAAGCAAAACCGAATAAACAGAGCCACTTTGATGTTTTCTTCTCTTTTTTATCTGTTCGAAATTCTTTCAATAACCGAATGATTTTTATATTCCATATACGTAAAGCACTTATAAAAGATAATAGAATAAAAACGACTATATATGTAATAAATGTTACACCAATCGCCCTTACGTCAAATATGACAGGCAGTTCTTTCGGAAGCCCCAGTAACATACTAAATACCATAAAAAAGAGTTTTAAAAATATCATACCAAGCCCAATACCGAAAATATTCGCGAAGACCCCAATTAAAATTTGCTCGGTCATAATCACTCCTATTACGTTAGACTTTGTTGCTCCCATTAACATATATAACCCTAATTCTTTCTTACGTGCTTCTATGAAAATAGAAGTAGAGTACAAAATAAATATGACGAAAAAAGAAATGATTATAACATTACATATGATAAGTCCCCAGCGTACGTTTTGATACCACATCGTCTCTTGCATATACGGATGCACAATGACAGACATATATGCGTAAGAAGCAAATATTGCAAAACAACTACTTAAGAAAAACACTTTATAATTACGCCAATTTCCTTTTATATTTTGCAGCGCTAGTTGCCGAATGTTCATCTATCGTCCTCCTGTAACTTACTACATAGGCAAAAAGCTAGAGGTTCCCCTAGCTTTTTACGTGTTTTAAATATCCTCTTTGCGCGATCACAAAGTAAATAGCAGAAGCTAAAATGTATGCTCCAATTACAAGCGCACCTGATTTCCACAAATCAATATAAAGCATTTTCCCTAACGTATGAAGAGCAAATCCACTATGAATGGAACCGATTAAAATTGGGATAAAGAAGATAACTCCCATTTGTCGGATCGCAATTTTGCGAATTTCTTTATCTGTCATACCGATTCTCTTTAACGATTTAAATTGAATACGATCTTGTTCTTTATCGTTAAACCATTTAAAGTATGTCATACTACAAGCGAAGAAGAAGAACAGTACCGCTACGAAGAAACCGATGAACATTGTAATTGCTCCACCTTCTCTTATATCCTTATACGCAAACACTGAATTTCTCAATTCTCCTTGCTTTTCTGGTGCAATTTCATTTTTCAAATCTAATACAAGATCTTCTGTACTTTTCCAATCCTCAATATAATAACCGTAATATTTCGTCTTTTCTTCATCTGGTACGAGTTTTGCATATTTCTCAAAATCTTGATCATTTACAACGAGATATTCACTATCATTAAAAACAGAATACTGCGTTGGGGCATTTAATTGAACAGACTGCTTTTGTCCGTTAATTGTAAATTCATACGGTTTCGTACGGTCTATCTTCATCAGTTCATTTGACATATCAACCATAACCATCGTTGCACTACCCATTGCATTATAAATTTCTGAAGGTTGCTCTCTCTTTTGTTTACGCACTTCCGCATTATATTCTTTTTCTGAAATAATCGTCATCGGTACTTCATGTTCACTATTAAACAACGTTATTTTCTGTGTTGCTGGTAGTTTAACGTAGGTTACTTTTCGTGCATCTTCAAACCCGTGTCTCTTCACAAGCTCCTGTACCTTTTCTTCATTAATAAGGCTATATGTATTTAACCCCTTTTCCTCATATGAGATAGCATGTGGTGTAAGTTCTACCGTTTTCGCACTCAAATTTTCAAAATATACGTAAAGCGTGCCAACTGCCGAGGATACAATCGCCGTAATAATAGAAATTACAAATAAAAAACGAGCATTATCTTTCATTTTATAAATAAGGTTACTAAGGACGAACATATTTGGATACGTATAAAAAGATTGTTTTCGTTTTTGTAATGCTTTTAATACAACTGTACTTCCTTGTGTAAATAGTAAATACGTTCCGCCAATTGTCAGTCCTACAACCGGTAAAAATAGAATGAGGAAATTCAGGAACGTTACTTGGAAGCTAAGTACATATGCAGCAATGATACATCCTATACCAACTACACTTAACCATGTAAATGCAAACGGCTCTACTTTTTGCTTTCTTGCTTCTCTTAATAAATCAATAATTTGCAAGCGTCCTACTGTCCAAACACTAAACAATGATAGGATTAAAAATAAAATAAAGTATACACCAGCTGTAATAAAAACTGCTTTACTATTCCAAACGAGTGGAAGTGTCTTATCTATTTTCAATAATACGCTTAACGCTTGGAAAAATAATTTTGAACAAAGCATTCCAACCCCAATACCAACTACAATTGCAATACTACCTAACATCAGTTGCTCTAATATAATCATTCGGCCGAGCTGCGATTTCGTTCCGCCTATTAATGTTAGTAGACCAAACTCTTTTTTTCTTGCTCGTAAAAACGTTGAATTTGCATATAAAATAAAGAGTGCCGAGAAGATGACCACAATATAATTCATCGATTCTAATCCTTTTGTGATCATCGTTCTCATACTAATATTACCGCTTACGACATCTGGATGATAAATAAAAGAAGCATACATGAAAAATACGACAATCGATAAACAACTACTTATAAGAAACGCTTTATAGTTACGCCAATTTCCTTTTACGTTATTAAGCGCGAGCTGGCGAAAGTTCATGATATTCTCCTCCTAGCATCGCAAGTACGTCCAGAATTTCTTGGAAAAAGGCTTGTTTCGTTCTTCCTTTATGTATTTCCGAGAAAATTTCTCCATCGCGTATGAAAAGGATACGTTCACAATAACTAGCCGCTACTGGATCGTGCGTAACCATTGCAATCGTTACTTTCTTTTGCTCGTGTAAATCTTGCAGAGCGCCCATTAGCGATTTCGCTGACTTTGAGTCTAAGTTTCCAGTTGGCTCATCTGCTAAAATTAACGTCGGTTCATGAATGATTGCTCTCGCTGCTGCTGCGCGTTGTTGTTGTCCGCCTGATACTTCGTATACTTTTTTATTTAAAATTTCTTCGATGTTTAAAAACTTCGCAATTTCCAGTACTTTCGCATCGATTTCATTTACAGATTTCTTCGCCATTACAAGTGGTAAAATAATGTTTTCTTTAATAGATAACGTATCAAGTAAGTTAAAATCTTGGAAGATGAACCCTAAATGTGTACGGCGAAACTCCGCTAATTTGGCAGCACGCATTTGATTAATTTCTTCACCATTTACAAGTACATGACCTGAAGTTTGCTTATCAATTGTTGCTAATAAATTTAAAAGCGTCGTTTTCCCGCTTCCTGAAGGACCCATAATCCCTACAAATTCGCCTTCTTCTATTTTAAAATTTATATCGTTTAAAGCAGTCGTCGCTACTGAACCTTTTGATTGGTACACCTTCGTTAATCCTTTTACTTCAAGAACACTCATTTCTAATCCCCCTATGTGTTTTCTTCTTACATTTACTATAAGAAAAATAAGAAAAAGAAACGAGTGATTTCCCTTACAAAACGTTTTGTTATCTTACAGTTTTGTCATTTTTCTCATCAATGTATGATATTCTTCATCTTTTGCAAATTGGAACGTGAATGTTGTCCCTTCTCCTTCAGCCGATTGAACATACATTCCATGATGTAAATTATCGCAAATTTCCTTCGTAATATATAAGCCCATCCCAGTCGCTTCTCTCGTTTTACGTCCATTTATTCCCGTAAAGAATGGGTCAAATATGCGCTTTACGTCTTGCTCTGGAATACCAATTCCATTGTCCTTAATATGTAATAACACCTTTTGATCTTTCTCTTCAATTTGAAATTGAATTTCTTTTTTCTCTACCGCTGAAATTTTGGTATACTTGATTGCGTTTACAACAATTTGACCTATAGCAATGCCCAGCCATTTTCTATCAGATGCAACCATACAAGTATCTTCTTCAAACATCACTTTCGGGAATACAGACGATTGAATGAAGGATTTTCGGTTTTCATTAATAATACCTCGCACGATATCTATAACATTTACTACTTCTACCTTATAATCTTTCGCAAACTGCTCTAGTCTTGCCATATGTAACGCTAAATCTAACCCATTTAGTATACGGTTATTTTCTTCACGGATACTTTCAACTGTTACTCTTGCCTCACGATGCTCTTTGCCAAACTTCTGCAACAATAATTCAATAACAGATACTGGTGTTTTCATTTGGTGAATCCATTGGTTCATAAATATCATTTGCTGTTGCTCTTTCGCATGCTGTTTATGAATTTCATTCATATATTGCTGTCTTAATAACGTAAAAGATTCAACGACCATTTCTTGCTCTGATGTATAAGATTCATCAATAAGTAAAGAGTCATGTAATGTATTTCCGCCAGTAACGTACTTTTCGATCCTCTTTAAAAACACACTCCGTTTTCGATAATCGTAAATGAGGTATACAGTAAACACAACTGTTCCTAATAAAAGTCCATATAACCACGTACTCCAATCAATGGATTTCTTTTCTAAAAGACTTTGCAACTGCAAAACGAGCCCAAATAAACAAAGGCTAACAATATAAGAAAGAATTAAAGGAAAGCGATCCACGAGGTAATTTTTAACCTTCATGCCCTTCGCCCCACTCCGTAAGAAGCGCATAACCATATCCACGTTTCGTTACAATTGCATTTTTAATGCCTAGCTCTTCTAGTTTCTTCCTTACACGTTTTACATTTACGGTTAATGTATTATCATCCACAAATGCTACTTCATCCCATAGAGCTTCTAACAGTTCTTCACGCGTTACATATTGATTCACCTGTTTCATTAAACACTCTAATAAGTAAAACTCATTTTTTGTCAGTTCAGTTTGTTGTCCCTGCCACTCAACGATATGCTGGGACGGGAATAACAACAGTCCATTTACACCTAAACAATCACTCTCAGCAGCAGAGGCATACTCTCCATAGCCACGGCGAAGCGCACTCTTCACCTTTGCCATTACGATATCTAAATGGAATGGCTTCGTAATATAATCATCGCCGCCATTTTCAATCGCCATCACTTGATCCATTTCCCCTGTTCTTGCAGAAACAAAAATAATCGGCGCATTCGATACAGTACGAATTTGACGACACCAATAAAAACCGTCAAAGTACGGTAAGTTAATATCAAGTAACACAAGATGAGGATTTATTTTTACAAACTCATCTTTTATATGACGTAAATCACTTGCTCTAAATGATTGATAGCCATACCTTTCTAAATGCTCCTCTAATATTCCCGCAATTTTCTCATCATCTTCTACAATTAATATTTTATACATGTTCTTTTTCTCCCCATAAAAGAATTCTTCTACATTTACTCCTTTTTCCATTATAAATTGAAAATTTAATTAGTGAGGATTTTTCCCTATAATAATCTAACTATTGCAATATAAAGTGATACTTTAATCAGTGGAGGTTCTACGGGCAAATAGTGGGATAAAAAAAAGACTGCCATATTTCGGCAGTCTTAATCGATAAATTCAAATTCATATTCAAGAATTTTTACAATATCTCCGTCTTTTGCACCACGTGCACGAAGCGCTTCATCAATACCCATTCCGCGCATTTGGCGAGCGAAACGACGTATAGATTCATCACGTGAGAAGTCTGTCATTTTGAATGTCTTCTCGATATCGTAACCAGAAATAACAAATGTGCCGTCACTTTCACGTGTAATTTCAAATTTAAGACTTTCAGCATCAAATTTATACATTACACTTGCTTCAGACTCTTCGACAACATCGTACATTGGGAATTCTGGTGTTGTTTCTAATAAGTTCGCTACTTCAAATAGTAAATCACGAACACCTTGTTTCGTTACAGCTGAAATTGGGAAGATTTTTACTTCGTCTCCCACTTTCTCTTTAAATGCTTGTAAGTTCTCTTCTGCATCTGGCATATCCATTTTGTTTGCTACAACAACTTGCGGACGCTCTGTTAAACGCATATTGTATTCTTTTAATTCATTATTAATTGTAACATAATCTTCATATGGCTCACGGCCTTCTAAACCAGACATATCAATAACATGTACAATTACACGTGTACGCTCGATATGACGTAAGAATTGGTGTCCAAGTCCAACGCCAGCATGTGCGCCTTCAATTAGTCCAGGAAGGTCAGCCATCACGAAGCTGCGGTTATCACCAGTTTCAACAACACCAAGATTCGGAACGATTGTTGTAAAGTGATACTCTGCAATTTTCGGACGTGCTGATGATACAACAGATAATAATGTAGATTTACCTACACTTGGGAATCCAACAAGTCCAACATCTGCTAGTACTTTAAGTTCTAGAATGACATCACGTTCTTGACCTGGTTCTCCGTTCTCAGCGATTTCTGGTGCTGGGTTCGTAGCTGTTGCGAAACGTGAGTTACCACGGCCACCACGGCCACCCCTTGCGATTACAGCAGTTTGTTCATGCGTTACTAAATCGGCAAGAATTTGACCAGTTTTTTCATCTTTTACTATTGTTCCTGGTGGAACCTTTACGATTAAATCTTCAGATTTACGTCCGTGCTGACCTTTACTCATTCCGTGCTGACCGCGATCAGCTTTGAAATGACGTTGGTAGCGGAAGTCCATTAATGTACGTAAGCCTTCCTCAACTACGAAAACAACATCTGCACCTTTACCGCCGTCGCCACCTGCTGGGCCACCTTTAGGAACATACTTCTCACGACGATACGCAACCATACCGTTACCACCGTCGCCGCCTTTTACATATATCTTGACCTGATCTACAAACATTATTTCACCACACTTTTTCAATTGGTTGTAATATAACTGAGACTTCTTCGTCTCGCACTGTATAAGAAATGGAATACCATTTATTGTTTTGGGTCGCAAGCCAATTCTGTAGTTCTTCTACACTCGTTAGCTTACCACGAAAATCAAAAAAGAAACGAGCATTATCCGCGTCACATTCAATTGTGATACAAACATAATTTTCAACATATACGTCTAAACTATGCTGAAGCATCGAGAAAAATTGATTCGTCCATGTACACACAGTCTCATCTAAGTGAGATAAGTTATGTAATTTCCCTAATACTTCGTACTCCAATAAGCACGGCTGCTGTTTCCAATTATATGTTAAAATCCACTCTGAAAATAAAGGCATTGATAGCCCCATCAGATTGGATTCTTGTCTCGCTTCTTGGACAAAACGATCGATGAGACTATGAATTTCTTCCACTTTTCCAAGGGAAAGGTTTCCTTTCACCATCTGCATACGATTGAGCCAATCATGTCTTGAATGGCGCAATGCATCTATAATTGTCCATTTTTCATTCATTTAGATACCCCTTAATATAGAAAAACTCTAACCTGCACTCAGGTTAGAGTTTTCCGTGAGTTCTTATGCTTCTTGAGCAACAGGATATACGCTCACTTGTTTGCGGTCACGGCCAAGACGCTCAAAGCGTACTACGCCGTCAACTTTCGCGTATAAAGTGTCATCGCCACCACGACCAACGTTAACACCTGGATAAATTTTTGTACCGCGTTGACGGTAAAGAATTGAACCACCTGAAACCGTTTGACCATCTGCGCGTTTAGCACCAAGACGTTTTGACTGAGAGTCACGACCGTTCTTTGTACTACCTACACCTTTCTTAGATGCGAAAAACTGAAGATCTAATCTTAACATACGTTACACCTCCTGCACTTTTTCTATTAAACGGATATACTTTCCGTAATCAAGTTCGATCGTCTTAAGCGAAACAACCAATCCTTCCAAAAGTATCTGTGCTTTTTCTACTGTATGAACGTCTAAATCATTAGGCAATTCATACGTTAAGAATCCGCCATCACTTCCGAGTTCAATAGTTGCCTGCACATTACAAAGTTCTTCCACTGCATTTATAGAACCAAACACAACCGCTGTAGTTCCAGCACAGACAAGGTCTTGTCCATGTGGCGCATAATCGGCATGTCCAGTCATTTTAAATGATTGGATACTTCCTAATTTCGTGCGACTTATCGTAATTTTAATCATGTTAACCTGGATTAAGCGTTGATAGCTTCAACAACTAGCTTAGTGTAAGGTTGACGATGACCTTGTTTCTTACGATTGTTCTTTTTCGCTTTGTATTTGAAAACGATAATTTTCTTAGCGCGACCTTGTTTTTCAACTTTCGCAGTAACTGTTGCACCTTCTACAACTGGGCTACCAACTTTAACGTTTTCGCCACCAACGAAAAGAACTTTGTCAAAAGTAACAGTTTCACCAGCTTCAACATCTAATTTTTCAATGTAGATTGCTTGACCAGCTTCAACTTTAATTTGTTTTCCACCTGTTTCGATAATTGCGTACATACTTGCACCTCCTCTTAATTACTAAGACTCGCCAAAAACGAGGTAGACATATATGCCTTTAGGGAACCTGTCTTGTGCGGTTGTAGCATATAGCCGTTTAGGTGCTATAAACTATAACATAAAGATGTTATCATGAATCATAGACGGTTGTCAATAAATGTTCTGCTAACTATTTTTTCCGCTCTACAATTTCTGTTTTACTTCCAAAACGGACAATTGCATACTTTTCGATCATATCATCTTTGAAATAAATTTCAAATGGAATATTTTTTTGTAATTCTTTTTGCAAAAATTGTTTTTGCAAGTCTTTAGGTGCAGCGATTAATACTGCCTCATCCTCTATATTGCCATATGTAATTAGCTCTCTCTCTAACTCATACGCAATTGTCTCATATGACATCATATACCCCGTCGCTTTGCACGGTACACATTCTTCTAGTAATACGTCGCGTAAAGAATGTTTCTTACGTTTACGTGTCATCTCTAAAATCCCTAACTCTGTAAACCCAAGCACTCTTGTATATGTGCGATCATTTTGCATAGCAGCCATGAGACATTCTCTTACCATTTCTTTATCTTCTCTTCTTTTCATATTAATAAAATCAATTAATATCATACCACCGATATCACGCAGTCTTAATTGACGTGCAATCTCTTCAGCTGCCACTTCATTTGTACGAAGGACTGTATCTTGTAAATTCTGTTTTCCAGTAAACTTGCCCGTATTCACATCAATTACAGTCATCGTCTCCATTTGTTCCACAATTAAATAAGCACCATTCGGGAGCCATACAATTTTTTGAAGTGCTTTCTCGATTTCACGCTCTATTCCAAAATGGTTAAACATTGAAGATTTTTCATTATAAAAAGATACTTTTTCTTTTCCAATCTTTTCCTCTAATTCTTTTACTATACTTCTTGTATCTACAACTACTTTTTCAATTGTTTCAATCGGATTCTCTTGGAATACACGATCTAAAAAGGTGGCCGGTCGATGAAGTAATAACGGCGCCTTTCCTTGGCCCTCTTTTCTTTTTAGCTCTTCATATAACTGCTGTAACATTTGCATTTCAGCTTGTATTTCTTCAATCGCTCCTTTTTCAGAAGCAGAGCGGAAAATGTAACCCCCTGTTCCTTCTACCTCAATTTGGAGTAACTGTTGTCTTTTTTTATTATTTTTTATTTTCCGAGAAACAGCGCGCATCTCATCAAACGGCATATAAACGACATATTTCCCGGTAAATTCTATATTCGCTGTCAATTTAGGCCCTTTCGTATCAATTGCCTCTTTTACAACTTGTACGAGAATCGCTTGCCCTTCATGTATACGATAACAAGATGGTACATCATCGTATGAAAGATACGCATGTTTTTCTAAACCGATGTTTACAAATGCTGCGTTCATTCCAGCGATTGTTCTTACGATACGTCCGGCATAAATATGCCCAACAATCTCTTGCTCTTCATTACGTTTCCATAAAAACTCAACAATTTTTTTCTTCTCTTCAATTGCAACGCGCTTTTCCGATCCAGCGTAATTCACATATAACGTTTTCAAAATTATTTCCTCACTTTATAATCTTCTTTGCTTTTACAATAATAAAAGGTTAGTGCTATCGTCAACACTAACCGATTAATTCTTCAACTGATGAAGTTGTTCGTTTTTCAGTAAAATATGCATAGAGCAGTTCATTTTCATCTAATGTGTAATGTTCTTTATATTTTCCATGGACGATAATAGAGTGCTTATATCCTCTACGAAATTTTGTGAATATCTTATATAAATGATCTTCTGATTGCACTTCAATAGGTGCAATCTTTTCAATTCCTCTTTTGTTCCCATAATAACGTTCTAATAAAAAACGCATAAAGGCATACCGTCTTTGTTTCCACTCTTGATATAACGACACTGCCAAAAACATGAGTAGTACCCACATCATAATATTATTGCTATTCCAGAGTAACTGCCATCCTAATATTACACCAAAAAAAACACATGACAATTTCATCATCTTTTCATGTGCTTGTAAATAAGGAAAACGATATGATAGTATATTAAACAATACTTTCCCGCCATCTAACGGCCAAATAGGGAGTAAATTAAACGCTAAAATAATTATATTATTCCACATAAAGAAATAATATAAATCCGCGTTCAGCCAACCGGCTTCAAATAATATATAACCTACTAGCATCATCCAAACATGTTGAATCGGTCCTGCAATTACGACAACAAGTTCCTCTTTCAACGACTTATTACCATGTTCCTCAAGCTCAGCCACGCCACCAAACGGCAAAAGCTGAATTTTTTTTATACGCCAATTATAGTGCGCTGCTGCAAGAGCATGCCCAAGTTCATGAATAAGAACAATACAAAATAACAGTATTAATTCTTTAAAACGTGCAGTAAAAATACCAATGACAATGATAACCCAAAATAATGGATGCACGGAAATTTTCGTTAAAACGTCCCTATATTTAATCAAATGATATCACCTGGATCGGATCAATAAATTTTTCATTCTTTTTTATCGCGAAATAAAACTTTCCATTTTTATCATTTGTATCATTACTCACCGTTCCAATTTTTTGTTTCTTTGAAACGTAATCATATAATTTCACTGACATATCGTTTAAATTTGCATACCATGACTCCGTACCATCTGCATGTTGAATTTGAACTGTATTTCCAAGTTCCTCTTTCTTACCCGCAAAAACAACTAATCCTTCATTCACTGACTCAACTGTTGCATTTGTAGCTGTTTGGACAAATACACCTTGGCCATTTTTTTGAAACCCTTGCATTACTTTTCCAGAAGCAGGAATTGCATAATTTTTTTGCTGAATACTTCCTTCTTTTTTCTCATTCGGTGAATAAAATACAAGCGGTTTTCCAAATTGCTTTTCATACCATTTCGCTACAGTAGCAAACTGAAATTCCTCTTTCATCACTTTTTCTGTAACAGCTTTAGCACCATCGAACGAAGACGGGGCATTCTTATATAAAATAGCAACCGAAAGAACTAATATTGCTGATAATAAAACTTTGAAGAAAAAGACTTCCTTTCGAAATAAAGGGTGAATTTCCTTTTCTCCTTCTTCAATAAATACTGTTTCGCTACCAAAATTCCCTCCGGTAAAATACTGCTCTTCCTCCATCCTTTCTTGCTCGGCCTTCCTTTTCGCAATCCGCTTTTTAATTTCTTCTACGCGTCTATTCTTCATACTGTCTCCTTTCTTTCCGTAAGCTAATTTCAATAGAAACAGTTGTATACAGTTTGTACATGTGTATGAGCTAAGAAAGAAAGATATTCGTGTGAAGAAAAAAGAAAGCACTTCGCATATGTGCGAAGTGCTTTTAACGGATTCCAAAGAAGTTTTTTACCTTTGCAAATACCGATACCTTTTCTTGTTCAAATGCTTGTAATGGTACATTCTCACCCAACAAGCGTCTTGCGATATTACGATAAGCCAACGCTGCTTTTCCGCTTGGTTGCAACGCCACAGGTTCACCTGTATTTGTAGCTCGAATAACTTCATCGTCATCTTCGACAACACCAAGAAGCTCGATTGACAATGTACGTACAATTTCATCAACATCTAACATATCCTGTTCATGAAGCATATGACTACGTACACGGTTAATAACAAGTTTTGGTGGTTCAATATCCTCTTTTTCTAAAAGCCCAATAATACGATCCGCATCGCGCATTGAGGATACTTCTGGCGTCGTAACAACGATTGCTTTATCCGCACCAGCTACCGCATTTTTAAATCCCTGCTCAATCCCCGCAGGACAATCAATTAATATGTAATCATAATCTTGACGTAATACTTGTATTAATTCATCCATTTGTTCAGGTGTTACCGCTGATTTATCACTCGTTTGTGCTGCAGGTAATAAATAAAGATCATCAAAACGTTTATCTTTAATAAGAGCCTGAGGTAAACGGCAACGCCCTTCAACGACATCAACAAGATCAAATACAATACGATTTTCCAGCCCCATTACTACGTCTAAATTTCGAAGACCGATATCTGTGTCAATTAAGCACACTTTCTTTCCAGATAACGCTAGGGCCGTACCAATGTTCGCAGACGTTGTAGTTTTACCTACTCCGCCTTTTCCAGATGTAATTACTATTGCCTCTCCCACAGCTATACAATTCCCCTTTCTAACTTTGTTAAATTAGGTCTAAGATGAGTGAGAAGTTGCAGGCGATCGACAACAATGTGATTGTTCTCATTAATATACGCACATTCTGCCGCCTCCGCTCCGTCTTCTTTCTCTTCCGGAGCCCGCATTGCCACATCACTAATTCGAAGTTGCATCGGGTTCATAACAGATGCAGCGATTACAGCATCCGAATCCCCATAATACCCAGCATGTGCAATTCCTCTTAATGATCCTACAACAAAAATATTCCCCCCAGCGATAACCGTTCCGCCTGGATTAACATCTCCAATTAACAACAAATTTCCTTTTACATGTAAAACTTGTCCAGAGCGAACAATTTTGGAAATAGGGACAATTTCTGTTTCTTCTTTCCAAGCTATTGCTTCTGCTTTAGTGATAACATCACTTTTAATTGAATCCACAACAAGATTCTTTTTATTACGAATTAACGTACGAATCTCTTCTTGTTGGACTTCTGTTAAATAACGATTTCCTACTTTCACATGCACTTCAATTAAAGAGCGTCCATCACCATCGTAGTAATGTGTAGAAAGTTTTTCGTCTAATTCTATCAACAATTCAGAGAATGAACAACAATCATCTAAATGAAGCGTTATCCCATCTTTTGTCCCTTTTATCGTTACATTTTGTTGCTTTTTTTCTTCCACTAAAGTTCACCCCACCGATTCAATTCGACATAAAATTAGAAAATCCTTTTTTCTTTTTCTTCCATCGCTTTTGAAAGACGCAATATATATCGTCTCAGTGGGAAACAAACTATCAACAAGAAAATAGCATTTAACAATAAAGTAGCAAGGAGACGATCTGTGAAAAAGACATACGCTGGCATATGAGTACGTCCCAACAAAGTTAAAAATCCATACACATAATACTCTAGTGCTACAACGCTAGCTAATATGATGGAAACAACAATAAATAAATTCAATTGCAGTACTTTCATCACACTATAAACTAAATAAGCTAAAATCGGATAAGCAAAAATATATATACCGACAAGTTCTGTGTATACGGTATCAAATAAGAAACCAAATAATAGTCCGTAATAAATCCCTTGGACCGGACTATAATACACTGTAATAAAACATAAGACGATTATAAAGAAATGCGGTGCTGCTATACTCTCTTTCCAAAACACATTTGTTGGAACAATGGTAGCAAACATATTTTCAAATAGAAACACAAAAAGGAGCAAAAGAGGAAGAGCTGCTCTTTTTAAAATCTTCATCATCTCTTCTCTCCCTCCTATTCTAATGGCGCTGAAGGCTTTTTACGTTTAGCAACCATAATATGCTCTACGTCATTTAAATCAGCGGCAGGTTTTACATAAGCTGTTTTTGTTAAGCCGTATGCATCTGGTTGTACATCAACGATTTTCCCAATTACAAGACCTTTCGGGAAAATATCACCTAGTCCAGATGTTACAACCATTTGATCTTTTTCTACTTTTGCATCAGAACCAATCTTTGTGAAAAGAAGTAAGTGTTTTTCTTTGTCGTAACCTTCAATTAAACCAAAGATATTTTCTTGCCCTTGTACAATAGCAGATACACGATTTGTTCGGCTCATAGAGCTTAATAACTCTACTGATGATGTAAACTGAGATACACTTTTCACACGTCCAACTAAACCTTGTGAAGTCATAACAGCCATATCTTTTTTAATTCCTTGCTGTGCCCCTTTATCAATTCCAATTAAATCGTACCATTTATCTGAACTACGAGAAACAACAGTAGCTGGAATCTCAGTATAATCGCTCAGCAACTCCTTTTTTCCAGTTAACTCTTGTAACTTCTTGTTATCATCTTCTAATTGTTTTACTTTCCCTGATAGACCTGCATAATTATCTAATTTTGCTTTTAATTCTTTATTCTCTTCATACGTGCGCTTTACATCCTCTACATTTTCGAAGAATCCAGCTACGTATTTCGCTGGCTTTTGGAATACACGTTCTACAACACCGACAGTGTCTTTAACAAACTGCTCTGGCCATGTTAAACTGTTCCGTTCTTTCAATGAGATTCCAATCAATGCCACGAGAAGAATAATACTAACTAACAAAACAATTAATCTTTTGTTTAAGAAAAACTGTGGCACGTTCACACCCTCTTAATTTCACTGATTTTTATTTTGCAATATTATCGAGCAGCAGTTTTGAAAAGATCGATATTGTCTAATGCTTTACCTGTTCCAATTGCTACGCAATCTAATGGGTCTTCTGCAACAAGAACTGGCATTTTTGTTTCTTCACTAATTACTTTATCTAAATTACGTAGTAATGCCCCGCCACCTGTTAATACAATACCGCGGTCCATAATATCAGCTGCTAATTCAGGTGGAGTTTTTTCTAGTGTATTTTTAACTGATTCTACAATCGCATCTACTGTATCTTTTAATGCATCTGCAATTTCTTCTGGCTGAATTAGTACTGTTTTTGGTAAACCACTTACTAAATCACGACCGCGAATTTCCATAGGCTCGATACCTTCTGGCTCGCCTGCAGAACCGATTTCTAATTTTAATGCTTCAGCTGTTCTTTCACCGATCATTAAGTTATAGCTTTTCTTAATGTACTGAATGATTGAATCGTCCATATCATCACCAGCAACACGAACTGACTGACTTGTTACAATACCTCCTAAAGAAATAATTGCAACTTCTGTTGTACCACCACCGATATCAACTACCATACTACCAGTTGGTTCCCAAACAGGTAAGTTTGCACCAATTGCTGCTGCAAATGGCTCTTCGATAGGATAAGCATCACGAGCACCCGCTTGACGAGTCGCATCGATTACTGCACGTCTTTCTACAGCTGTAATACCAGATGGTACACATACCATTACATACGGCTTACGTGAGAAGAAACCGTTTGATTTTTGAGCTTGTTGAATGTAATATTTCATCATTGTTGCAGTTGTTTCATAATCAGCAATTACACCGTCTTTCATCGGGCGAAGTGCCACAACGTTCCCTGGTGTACGACCAATCATTTGTTTTGCGTCGCTACCTACAGCAACGATTTGTTTCGTATCAGTTTGTAACGCAACTACTGAAGGTTCACGTAAAACTACACCTTTTCCTTTTACATATACAAGCGTGTTCGCAGTTCCTAAGTCTATTCCAAGATCGCGAGTAAATCCACCAAATCCAAACATATTATTTATCTTCCTTTCTTGTTTTCACGGACTCATTTTTTCTTACTTTATATTATAAAAACAGTACGTTTTTTATATCTTTATCCTTTTTGTAGATAAATTTCTACAAAAAACTCATAAATCACATTATAAAACAAAATAAGTAAAAAGCATAGTCTTAAATATGACCTTTTTCCTTTAAACTCACGAATTTATGGTCACCTATTATAATATGATCTAGCACTTCAATTCCGATAATCTGGCCGCATTCTACTAAACGTTTTGTTACTTCAATATCTTCACGGCTCGGCGTGGGATCTCCTGAGGGATGGTTATGAAGACATATAATAGAGGCTGCTGCACGACGGAAGGCTTCTTTAAAAACTTCCCTGGGGTGTACAATTGACGTGTTTAAACTTCCAATAAAAATCGTTTGCCTATGTAGAACTTGATTTTTTGTATTTAAATATAAACAAACAAAATGCTCTTGTTGTAAAAAACGCATTTCTTCCATCATGTATTTCGCACAATCTTCTGGACTTCGAATACTATATCTATTTTGATATTCTAAACGCACCATTCTTCTGCCTAGTTCAAAGGCTGCCATAAGTTGCGATGCCTTTGAAATCCCAATACCATGTATACTAATTAGCTCTTCTAATGTTGCATCTTTCAACATACGTAAGCCATCAAATTGGTGTAAAATTTTATCTGATAACTTTAACACTGTTTCTTCTTTAGAACCTGTTCTGAGTAATACTGCGAGAAGCTCTCGATTTGATAAACTTCCGGCACCTTCTAACAATAAACGCTCCCGTGGCTGTTCTTCTCTTACAACATCACGAATACCGTTCATCTCTCCACTCCTTTATTTGTTCTCTCAAAGAAAACCCCATGCAATTTTACGCATGGGTTACATCAATATCAAATTGTTTTAATTCCCTAACGAGACGTGCAATTGGTAAGCCAACTACACTATAGTAGTCCCCTTGAATATTTTGAACGAAAATAGATCCTTTACCTTGAATCCCATAACTACCGGCTTTATCAAGAGGTTCTTTCGACGTGACGTATGTATCAATTTCCTCTTCTGTTAGCTCCCAAAACGTAACTTCTGTACGCTCATAAAAAGTAACCGTTTTTTCTTTTGATATAATCGCAACACCTGTATACACTTCATGTGTTTTCCCTGATAGTAATTGTAACATCTCTTTCGCCTCATCCTCATTAGAAGGCTTACCAAGAATACGCGACTCATATGTAACAATTGTATCTGCACCTAACACAATGTGATCACTATTATTTTCTGCCACCGCTGATGCTTTTTGCAAGGCAAGCGACATTACAATATCAGAAGGCGATGAATATGCACCAATTGTTTCCTCTACTTCACTTACAACGATTTCAAATGGTATGCTAGCTAACTCAAGCAATTCCTTCCTCCGAGGTGATCCTGAAGCTAAAATTATTTTTTTCATATTTTCTCCTTCCTTTCTCACATGAAGCAGAACAATTTATATCAATCGTATCAAAGGAATAGTTTGTCCACAAATGAAAGAAATATTAATTTCTCTAACTAAAATAACAATTCTTTATTGCATACGATTATATTCCTGTCATAGAGAAAGCACTTTGCTCTAAATTCAAAAGAAAAGAAAGAAGTACATGTACTTCTTTCTTACTCATTTTATTATCCTATCATTTCACTTTCTACGAAACAATTTTTTCATACGAAAGTAGGCCATCAATAATAACTTGATTTAATTTCACCAAAGATTCCTTATCCATTTTCCCATCTTTTACTGTTTGTACAGCTACCGACGTATACATATACAGTTTCTTTGCTTCTTCTTGCTTCATACTTTTCCCCTCTTTTTCAATCGCTTTCCATTCTTTTTCAATCGCTTCTATATCTTTTGCGCTGCTTTTTCCACCAACTTGTACACTAGAAGCATATTTTGCTAAATGAGTGTATAATGGCTGCACTTTTGTTAAAAATGTTCCTACTTCTTTATCATCTTTCAGCAACGCTTTATCTGCTATATCCCAGTTCTTTTTTAAAACGGAGACACCATCATTTTTATACTGAGTCATTAATTGATTTATAGCCTGTTCATCGCTAGCAATACCAACAACTATTGCATACTTATCCCCGCTCGGTCTCAAAGCTCCAATGCCCCCATTGCCTTTCCATTCTTCAAGAGCTGCTCGTCCCTTTTCTTCAGAAGAATAAAGCCCCCCTTGAACAAAAAATAATTTCATCGGATCCAATGACGCTCCTGCCTGTGCTTTTTGTTTTTCTTCTTTTGGTTCTGATGTTTGTCCTGCCGTTCCACCCACCTTTGATTCTCCATTCCCAGTCGGCTTGGAAGCTGTTACTTCACTTCCTCCTGTCGTTCCTTGTCCGGTGAGTAAATGAAGCATCCCCATTCCAAACGCCGTACCGATAATAATTGCGGTTGCAACGATTGCAATTAATGTATTACTCCACTTCTTTCGGTATTTTTCCACAGACATCGATTTCGCTTTTTGAAACGGAACAACATTTCTCGGTCGTTCACCTTCTACTACCATCCATTCAAATTCATCTTTCTTCTTTTCCTCATACTTCGCTTCTGTTCCATTCACTTTCACTGAGATCGTTCGTGATTGCTTGTCCATACACTCACACCTCACCTCTTATCGTTGTCCGCATCATATCATATTCCTTTCACAAAAAAACGAGATATTTGTCAGAGAAATTCGCCAAATAACCCTATATATTTATCTTATATGTATGCTTTTGACTTCATTTGTAGAACAAAAAACTAGATAGCAAAGACTATCTAGTTTTTCTCGCGAATATATTTTCGAACTTCAGAAATGAAATAAAGAGAACCTGTTATGATGAAAACATCATTTTCTCCTATCATTTCAACTTTTGTATCAATTGCCTCTTTCCAATTTTCAAAAACTAATTTTGATTCTTTTTGTGAATATGATGCAAGTTTATCAGCAGAGATAGCACGATCAAAGGCGAATGTTGTAAAAATAATTTCATCTGCAATGGTTTCTAATTGGCCTACCATGTTATGCAATTGTTTATCACCAAGGGCAGTAAATAAAACTATTACATTTTTATCTTTGTAATGCGCTTCTACTGTTTTCACAAGGCTTTCAATACCTTCTGGATTATGGGCACCATCTATAATAATATCCGGGTTACTTTGCAGCTTTTCAAAGCGCCCAATCCAATACGCTTCCCGTAATCCCGTTCTTATTTCCTCTTCCTCAATTAAAAATGATAGATATGTTTTTACATACATGACTGCCATAAGTGCTAGCGCTGCATTTCCTACTTGATGAATGCCTTTCATTGAGATTTGCAAATCTTCAAATGCGGCAAAAGGACAAGTAAAATCAAACTCTTCCCCATCTTCTTTAGACTGCTTATGTAACGCTGTAAAATGCTTGTCAAGTTCGTATAGGTTTGCATGGTTTTCCTTTGCAACATTTTGAATGACTTCCAAAGCTTCTTCGTCCTGCACACCAGTAATTACCGGCACACCAGATTTAATAATCCCCGCCTTTTCATATGCAATTTCTCCTAGTGTATTCCCTAAAATATGCATATGATCGTGACCGATATTCGTAATAATCGTGAGAACAGGGTGTATAACATTAGTAGAATCAAAACGTCCACCAAGCCCTGTTTCAAATAAAACAACATCACAGAAATTGACTTTACCGAAATAACAAATTGCCATAACAGTAATAATTTCAAACTCCGTCGCTTCCCCTAAATCCGTCTCATCTAGTTTTTCCACGACTTGTTTTACCATCTTTACAAGTTCAGTAATCTCTTCATCTGCAATTGGTGTCCCATTCACACTAATGCGTTCATTAAATGTTTCGATATAAGGAGAGGTGAACGTTCCTACCTTATATTTCGCGCCTTCTAACATGTAGCGCATATATGTTAACGTTGAACCTTTTCCATTTGTACCAGCAAGATGAACACATTTTATATGACGCTCTGGATTTCCGAGTTCTTCTAGCATCCATCTCATTCTTTCTAATCCTGGCTTAATTCCAAATTTCAATCGGCTATGAATCCACCCTATCGCTTCTTCGTATGTATGTATCACGTATGCTTTTCCCCTTTCAAAAGACAACTTTCATAGTTCTATTATACGCAAAGAAAAGAGACTCACCAATATAGTGAGTCTCTAAAAACATTTTTACTTTTCAAGATCTACTAGACGTTGACGAACTGCTTCGCGTTTTTCTAGGTAATCTTGCTCTTTCGCACGCTCTCCTTCAATAACTGCCGCAGGAGCTTTCGCTACGAAACCTTGGTTAGAAAGTTTCTTCTGTACACGTTCTACTTCTTTATCGAACTTCTCAAGTTCTTTCTCAAGACGAGCTCTCTCTTCATCAAGATTGATAAGATCAGCTAATGGTAAGAATAACTCTGCACCTGATACGATTGCAGTCATTGCTTTTTCTGGCGCTTGTAAATCCGTTTGAATTGTTAATTCGCTTGGATTACAGAAACGCTCAATGTAAGAGCTGTTTTTCGTAAGTTGAGCAAGTACAGCCTCATCTTTTGCTTTAATTTGCATTTGAACTTTTTTGCTCATTGGCGTATTTACTTCTGCACGGATGTTACGAACAGAGCGAATGATATCAACTAGAAGGTGCATTTCTGCCGCAGCTTCCGTATCTTGTAAATCCTCGCGAACTGTTGGCCACGCAGCTACTGTAATAGATTCGCCTTCATGTGGTAAATGTTGCCAAATCTTTTCTGTTACGAATGGCATGAATGGATGTAATAGACGCATTGTTTGGTCTAATACGTAAGCTAAAATAGAACGAGTTGTTTTCTTAGCTGCTTCATCTTCACCGTATAGTGGAAGCTTCGCCATTTCAATGTACCAGTCACAGAAATCGTCCCAAATGAAGTTGTATAATGAACGTCCAGCTTCACCGAACTCATATTTATCCATGTTACGTGTTACACTTTCGATTGTTTCGTTTAAGCGAGTTAAGATCCACTTATCTGCAACTGATTTTTCACCAGTTAAATCGATTTCTTCATACTTCATATCATCCATGTTCATTAATACGAAGCGTGATGCATTCCAAATTTTATTAATGAAGTTCCAAGTAGATTCTACTTTCTCCATGCTGAAGCGTAAATCTTGACCTGGTGCACTTCCTGTTGATAAGAAATAGCGCATTGCATCTGCACCGTACTTCTCGATAACATCCATTGGGTCAATACCGTTACCAAGAGATTTACTCATCTTACGACCTTGCTCATCACGAACTAAACCGTGAATTAATACATCTTTAAATGGACGCTCGCCTGTAAACTCTAAACCTTGGAAAATCATACGAGATACCCAGAAGAAGATGATGTCATAACCAGTTACTAATGCATCTGTTGAATAGTAGCGCTTAAAGTCTGCTGAATCTTCATCCGGCCAACCAAGTGTTGAGAACGGCCATAGCGCTGAACTGAACCATGTATCCAGTACGTCATTATCTTGATTCCAGTTTTCAATATCTGCTGGTGCTTCTGTACCTACGTATACCTCACCAGTTTCTTTATGATACCAAGCTGGAATACGGTGTCCCCACCATAATTGACGAGAAATACACCAGTCATGAATGTTTTCCATCCAGCGTAAGTATGTGTTTTCAAAACGCTCTGGTACGAACGTTACTTTTTCTTCTTCTTTTTGTTGAAGTGCTACTGCTTTTTCTGCAAGTGGAGCCATTTTTACGAACCATTGTGTTGATAAGTAAGGCTCAACTACTGCACCGCTACGCTCACTATGACCTACTGAATGCATATGAGGCTCGATTTCTACTAATACGCCAGCCTCTTGTAAGTCTTTCACTAATGCTTTACGGCATTCGAAACGATCCATACCGTTATACTTACCAGCTTTTTCGTTCATCGATCCATCTTCATTCATTACTAAGATGCGTGGTAAGTCATGACGGTTACCTACTTCAAAATCATTCGGGTCATGAGCTGGTGTAATTTTTACAACACCTGTTCCGAAGTCTTTTTCTACGTACTCATCAGCAATAATCGGAATCTCACGGCCTACAATTGGAAGTGTAACTGTTTTTCCGATTAAATGTTTGTAACGATCGTCTTCTGGATGAACTGCTACTGCTGTATCACCAAGCATCGTTTCTGGACGAGTTGTCGCAAGACGAATGTGGCCAGAACCATCTGTTAACGGATAGTTCATATGGTAGAATGCACCTTGAACTTCTTTATGAATTACTTCAATATCAGAAAGAGCTGTGCGTGTTGCTGGATCCCAGTTGATGATATATTCACCACGGTAAATTAAGCCTTTTTCGTATAATTGAACGAATACTTTATTAACCGCATCTGATAAACCTTTGTCTAATGTGAAGCGTTCACGAGAATAGTCTAGTCCTAAACCAACTTTCCCCCATTGTTGACGAATGTGAGAAGCGTACTCTTCTTTCCACTCCCAAGCTTTTTCAAGGAATTTTTCACGGCCAAGATCGTAACGTGAAATACCTTCTTCACGAAGTTTTCCTTCTACTTTCGCTTGTGTTGCGATACCAGCATGGTCCATTCCTGGAAGCCATAGTACATCGTATCCTTGCATACGCTTCGTACGAGTTAAAATATCTTGAAGAGTTGTATCCCAAGCATGACCTAAGTGTAACTTACCAGTTACGTTCGGAGGTGGAATTACAATTGTATACGGTTGTTTCTTCTCGTCTCCTGTTGCTTCAAAATATTTGCCTTCAAGCCACCATTGATAAAGGCCTTCTTCAACGGACATATGATCATATTTAGTTGGTAAATTCTTTTCCGTGTTTGACATTATTTTCCCTCCTTAAAATAAAAAATGTCCCTCATCCAAAAAGGACGAGGGACATCGCGGTACCACCTTTATTCACAAACAAATTCATAATTTGTTTATACTCTTAATTTGATAACGGACAAATCCGTCTTTTCCTAATAAGAACTATTCCGTTCAGAAAAGATGCTCCAGGGCTACCTTCTAACATAACTATCTAGAGAATCTCCCAGCTAATGATTCTCCTCTCTGAAGACGTTTCATGTTATACTCTTCCCCTTCAAGGCATTTATATGATTGTTAATTATTATATACAATAGTGTAAAAAACGAAACCTTATTCGTCAAGATAAATTTAAGTCTATGAATTTTCAGGCGCACAAAAAAGATAAGTAGCATTCTCTACTTATCTTCTTTATCTCGCTATTTGCGGGCAGTAAGATCCCTACATCAAAATTCAGCTGAAGCAAAGAAGTTAGGCGGGAGCCCCGCTGATTAAAGTTTTACTTTACCCGTTCCCTTGCTGGGCAGCTTGTAATTGTGATAGGAAATATTCTATATTGCTAACGAGCCAATGCGATTGTTGCAAACTCTTTACTTCCAGCAATTCATTTTCCTCGTTGCGATTATCTTTTCTTTTTCTATACGAACCGATTTGTCGAATAAATTGTGATGGGTACGTCATATAAGCAAACATGAGAAGTTGCTCTTCTTTCGTAAACGGAAAATTTTTTTGATACATTTGAAACCATTCAAACCGATCACTTCTTGCGATCGGATATGTGTTTAAAGACCGTGAATAAAAACCTACTATATCTTGCACAGGCGTTGCAAACTTCGATTTTTCCAAACTAATAAAATAGCCATTCCGCTCATAGTCAAATAAAAAATGATTAAGTGACACGTTACCATGTACAAAAGTAATACGCGTTTTATCTTTTTCTTTCATCGCATCGTTCCACTCATTTAATTGCTTCGTTGCAAATTCACGCGCTCTCATTACATGATGATAGTACGTACAATATTGCAATTCAAGCGGGGACATATACCATTTTGATTCAGATTCTACGAGAAACTCTTCTAACATCTCACCATCATTTTCCCAGCGATTGGATATAGTTGTATAATGTTTTTCTAAATCTTCTTCCGTATACGTTTCTTCCTTCACAGTTTTTTGATGCAACGTTCCGAGTGTCTGAAACATTTTATGGTATTGATCATTGTCCTCACCATTTCCTTCTGCACGTTCTAACCAAGGCATTAAATAATAATTATACGTCCCGTCACTTAAAATATAATTTCCATCCGTCGCATGGTATATAGGTACATAATTTGAAAAACCTTTCTCCTTCAAATATTGAATATGATGCAGAAAGTTATTCCGCTCTAACTTTCTGCCTTCTATTTTCTTAAGTGCATATGGACCTTGATTCGTATAAATTTTCATTACATTTCCGTGCTCTTCCATATGCTGCGTATCCAATCTATATTGCCTCACGATAGGTTCATAGTGATTTCGCAATTCAATATCCATACGAATAACCCTTTCTATTCAAAACATAACTTCTAAGAAAAGAAGTGAGTGAAAACACTCACTTCTTTATTTCGCCTTTACTCTTGAAACGGGAATATAAATAATTTGCCCCGTATTTAAAAATATATCTTCTGTTTGATTGACACGGTACAAATTTTGTACCGATGTTTCATAACGGTCTGCAATAGATTCAATTGTATCCCCTTCTTGTACGAAATACATTCTTAACTTTGTAAATTCCTCTTCCGGTTCTTTCGTAAATAGTTTTGTTAAATAAAGCGCATTTTCATCTCGCTGTGAATACTCTTCTTCTTGTTCTTCCTGCTTTTTCGCTTTTTCTTTCTTGAAATCTTTTCGTCCGAACAATTCAAATTGCGGCGTTGTTTCTTGCTCCTCTTCACGTTCCACAAATTCATGTTCTTCTATTTTCTCTTCTTCTAATTCCTGCTCTTTTCTTTCCTCTAATTGGAACGGTTCAAATGCGTAATCTTCCCACTCATCTGATTCCTTGTATGTTGGTTCTTCTACATGGGGCGCCGGTCTATTCTCATCCTCTTGCGCTGAATCTTCTTCTAAATCAGCATACACCGTTTCTTCTTCATCCTCGCTTCTCTCTTCATCACATAAACCAGTAATAGATATATCCGCTAATAATTGTAAGCAACCATTTTCCTTTAATTCATAATCAAATTCCTCAATTGATACATATAGTTCTTCAATTACTTTCACGCGATTTCTCGGAATTGATATTTCAAGCGGAAAGGAATGAACAAGTTCATTAACCCCATCTTCCCTTGTTTCTACATAATCAATTGACTTTGCTGGCGATAGTTCTCTTAGTGAATACGCCGAATCATCTTGCCTTGCAACATACTCTCCCGTTAAATCTAATTGCCCTCTCACGATTACTTCATGATCAAGCTCTTCTATCTCAACGTCTGGATCTAACGAAATTGACAAAAGTTCATCGACTTCCTGTCCCTTTTGGAACCAAACAGATTCTTTTAATGAAAATCGTAACGAATGATCTGCAGCCACTTCTTTTCCCCCTCCCAAACTATATGTCATTACAGATTTATGTAGGGAAAGCTTACTTTATGAATAAAAAAAATCGCTCCCCTTATGGAGAGCGATTTTTCTCTAATACATTATTTTAATTTTGACATTGCAATTTCAGCCGCTGCAATTGTCGCCTCAATATCTGCGTCACTATGTGCTGTCGATAAGAATAAACCTTCGAATTGAGATGGTGGCAAGAATACACCTTGTTCTACCATTTCACGATAGTAAGCCGCAAAGAACTCTAAGTTTGAAGATTTTGCTGCATCGTAATTAATAACGGGCTCATCTGTAAAGAAAATACCAATCATAGAACCTGCACGATTAATATGATGTGGAATGCCATGTTTTTCAGCTGCTTTACGTAATCCAGCTTCTAACATTTCAGCTTTACGCTCAAATTCTACATACGATTCTGGCGTTAACTGTACTAACGTTTCATAACCTGCTGCCATTGCAAGTGGGTTACCTGATAAAGTACCAGCTTGATAAATCGGTCCGCTTGGCGCAATTTGGCGCATAATTTCTGCTTTACCACCGTACGCTCCTACTGGTAAGCCACCACCGATTACTTTACCTAAACAAGTTAAATCAGGTGTTACACCGTAGTAACCTTGTCCACAGTTATAAGCAACACGGAATCCTGTCATTACTTCATCAAAAATAAGCAGTGCACCGTTTTGTTCTGTTACTTCACGAAGTCCCTCTAAAAATCCTGGTTGCGGAGGAACAACACCCATATTCCCTGCCACTGGTTCTACAATTACACAAGCAATATCATCACCGAATTGTTCAAAAGCGTATTTCACACTTTCTAAATCATTATAAGCTACTGTAATCGTATTTTTCGCTACACCTTCTGGTACGCCAGGGCTATCTGGTAAACCTAGAGTCGCCACACCAGAACCAGCTTTAATTAATAACGAATCACCATGACCGTGGTAACAACCGATGAATTTCAAGATTTTATTACGGCCTGTATAACCACGAGCTAAACGTAGTGCACTCATTGTCGCTTCTGTTCCAGAGTTAACCATGCGGACAATTTCAATCGATGGTACACGCTCAATAACAAGTTTCGCTAATTTATTTTCGATTTCTGTCGGTGCACCGAAGCTTGTACCTCTTTCAGCAACAGATTTTAACGCTTCAACAACACGATCATTTGCATGCCCATGAATTAAAGGCCCCCATGATAATACGTAGTCGATGTATTCATTTCCATCAATATCATATACTTTAGAGCCTTTACCACGCTCCATAAACAACGGATTCATCCCAACAGACTTAAAGGCACGAACTGGGCTATTTACGCCACCAGGCATTAAATCTTGCGCCTCTTCAAACGCTGCAATTGACTTATCAAACTTTTTCATTATTTAACGCCTCCTTCTTGCAACCATTTTGCTGCATCTTTCGCATGATACGTAATAATTAAGTCTGCTCCTGCACGTTTCATGCTAATTAATTTTTCAAGCACAACTTCTTTTTCATTAATCCAACCATTTTGCGCTGCCGCTTTAATCATTGAATATTCACCACTTACGTTGTAAGCAACGATTGGTAAATTAAAGTTATTTTTCACATCACGAATGATATCTAAGTAAGAAAGAGCTGGCTTTACAATTAAGAAATCAGCCCCTTCCATTACATCTGATTCTGCTTCACGGAATGCTTCCATACGGTTCGCTGGGTCCATTTGATATGTTTTACGGTCACCAAATTGCGGCGCACCGTGCGCAGCATCACGGAATGGCCCATAAAACGCTGATGAATATTTCACAGCGTACGACATAACTGGCACGTGTCCAAAACCATTTTCATCTAATGCATGGCGAATTGCTGTTACGAAGCCGTCCATCATGTTTGATGGCGCAATAATGTCCGCTCCTGCCTTCGCTTGACTTACAGCTGTTTTCGCAAGAACTGCAAGAGACTCGTCATTTAAAATAATACCATCTTCAATTACACCGCAATGACCATGACTTGTAAATTGACATAAACATGTATCTGCAACTACTACTAGCTCAGGGAAATCGCCTTTAATTTGTTGAATAGCACGTTGTACAATTCCATGATCACAATATGCTGATGATCCAACTTCGTCTTTTTCAGCAGGTAAACCAAATACAATAACAGAACGAATACCTAAATCAACAACTTCTTGCATTTCAGCTTGCAATAAATCTAAAGACATTTGATATACGCCTGGCATAGAAGGAACTTCATTACGAACATTTTCACCTTCTAATACAAAAATAGGGTAAATAAAATCTTCCGTATGTAAAAACGTTTCACGCACAAGTGCACGCATACTACCGCTTTGTCTTAAACGACGATGACGATTAAATTGTAAAGAGTTCATAGATTTCTATCCCCATTCTTTCATTTTATAGATTCACAAACACATTGTAGTAATGCTTCTACAGTGTACTCTTTCGGCACAATAACAGACGGAAAATAACGACTTGCCTCTTTTTCCGTAATAGGTCCTATACAAGCAATTGTACATTTTTTTGTCCATTCTCTCCAGTTTGCACCCTCAAGTAAACGAACAAAACTAGTAACAGTTGAAGGGCTCGTAAATGTAATAATGTCTACTTTCCCTAACTTCAATGCCGCTATAAGCTCTTGCTTTTTTTCTATATTCACTTTCGTACCGTATACGATTAGCTCATCTAGAGAAACACCAATTTCCCGAAGTGCAACCGGAATTACCTCTCTTGCTATATTCCCTTTCGGAAATAAAATACGTTCGTTTCCACTTAATTCTTTTAGAAACTCTTCTGCAAATGCTTCTGCAACAAATGAAGTTGGAACAAAATGAACTTGATAGCCCCTTTTTTCTAACTCTAATTTTGTTTTCACACCTACCGCAGCGATTTTAATGGTTAGCGGTAGTTTCTTGTTCAAACTATCTAGAAAAAAAGCTACACCATTTCTGCTCGTAAAAATAACCCAGTCATACGAATGTAGCTGCCCTTCAATATGTTGAATTTGCCTATGAGACATACCTTCCATATGCAAAAGCGGAATTTCCAATGGAATTCCGCTCTTTTCTTTCACTGCTACACTCATTTGTTTCGCTTGATGCTGGGCACGTGTAATCAATACCGTTTTTCCAGCGAGAGCGTTCATATTTATTGTTGCTCCTTATTTGCAGCAAGAATGAGTTCTTTGGCGCCTTGTTTAATTAAACGGCCCGCGGCTTCTAATCCTACTTCCTCAGGATTAGTACCTACTACTGTCTCTTTTAATAAAACAGAGCCATCCATAGAGCCAACAAGAGCTGTTAATTCGATTGTATCGTTTTCTTTAAGGGTTGCATATCCAGCGATTGGAACTTGACATCCACCTTCAAGTTTATGAAGAAATACTCGCTCCGCTGCCACTGTTCTTTCTGTTATCGCATCATTCATATGCGCTAACAACTGCAATAAATCCTTATCATCCTCACGACATTCAATCGCTAATGCACCTTGTCCTACAGCAGGTACACATAACGTTTCATCTAAATGTTCTGTAATAACTTCATCATCCCAGCCCATTCTTTGTAATCCAGCTGTCGCTAAAATAATCGCATCGTAATCCTCTTCTTTTAATTTACGTAAACGTGTATCGATATTTCCGCGAATCCACTTCACTTGTAAATCTGGTCTCGCAGCGAGTAGCTGTGCACTACGTCTTAAACTACTCGTACCTAAAATAGCACCTTCCGCTAACTCTTTAAACGATGCTCCATTTTTTGAGATAAAAGCATCACGAGGGTCAACACGCTTTGGTGTACAGCCAATCATTAACCCTTCTGGAAGTACGGCTGGCATATCTTTCATACTATGTACAGCCATATCGATTTCTTTCGTAAGTAACGCATGCTCAATTTCTTTAACGAACAAACCTTTTCCGCCTACTTTTGAAAGAGTAACATCTAAAATCACATCACCTTTGGTGACAATTTCTTTCACTTCAAATTCATATGGTAAACCAAGTGCTTTTAACTGATCAATAAACCAGTTTGTTTGTGTTAATGCTAGCTTACTCTTTCGTGACCCTACAATAATTTTGCGCATAATTCTCTCTCCTCATTATAAATACCAAAAGTGGAAATTAGATAAACTACTTAATAAAAAAATGTTAACTAGCATTACGAGAAAGGCCCCTACATTCCACAGTACAATTTTCTTCCCTTGCAACACATCTGCCGCTCTTAAATACAAGCCCGCACAGTATACAAATAGAACGACAAACGAACCAATTACTTTCGTATCATACCAATGAAAATTATCTAATTTTGTATATCCCCATATACATCCTAATAAAATTGCTAGTAAGAAAAATGGAACAGAAAATAAATTTAATCCGTAAGACGTAGATTCAAGCTTCGGTAAATTCCCTAACCTTCTTAATCTCGCATTCCACTTTTTCTTTTTTAATAGGCGATATTGCAGTAAATACATAATAGAAAAAATAAATGATACCGTAAACGTTGCATAAGAAATAATCGCCATTCCGACATGCACGTATACAAGTTCTGAAACTAATTGCTCTGCAAGTACTGGCGACATCTTTCCGAGCGGTGTAAAAATAGAAAAAGCGCTTACGCCAAATGCAACAACATTTGTAAAGAAGACTAAAAAGTCAACGCGCATAAATCGATTTATGACTAACGACATCGTAATCAATAACCAAACATAAAAATAAATCCCTGATAATAAAGTTAAAATGGGGGTCGTTTCTGAATCTGTCGCCCTAAGCAACATAAAAATAGACTGCAATACCCATACAATCGAAAGTAACCAAAAAGCAAATCGGTTCGCCTTTCGGTTACTTTGGAAATAATCTATAAAATATAAACTAATGCTACAAGCATATAAAATAATTGCAATATGATAAATAATACTGTTATTTAAAAAACTCATCCGATCATCCTTCCAAATTATAAAGATGGAACGGATGGTGTCCACACTCTTTTATGTTCTACTTCTTCCGCACGACTCTCTACTTCTTCCGTTTCTAAATCGAAAATCTTCGCAAATAACGCTAATTTTTCGCTCGCTCCCTCTTCAGCAGCTATTTCTTTCGCTACTAAAATTGGGTCTTTTAATAATTGATTAATAATACTTTTCGTATGCTTACTAATGACTTTTTTCTCACGATCACTAAGGTTTGGTATTTTTCGCTCTAGGCTTACCATCGTTTCACTTTGGATTGCAAGTGCCTTATCACGAAGAGCTGATATTAATGGAACAACACCAAGTGTACTTAACCACGTTTTAAATAGAACAATTTCCTCTTCAATCATAAATTGAATTTTCTCCGCTTCTTTCAAACGCTCGGCACGATTTGCTTCCACTACTCCTTGCAGATCATCAATGTCATATAAAAAAGAACCTTCTAACTCATCAATCGCTGGATCAATATCACGTGGTACTGCAATATCAACCATAAATAAAGGGCGACCAGAGCGCATTTTCTCCACCTTTGTCATCATCTCTTTCGTAATGACATACTCAGATGCACCAGTTGAACTAATTAAAATATCTGCTTCTAATAATGCACATTGCAATTCGCTTAACGATTTTGCATGTCCCATATATTTCTCAGCCATTACTTCTGCTTTCGAAAGTGTCCTATTCATAACTGTTACTTTACGAGCACCACTTCCATATAAGTTTTGCAGTGCAAGTTCGCCCATTTTACCAGCACCAAGAATAAGCACATGACAATCTGTTAACTCGCCAAATATTTTCTTTCCAAGCTCAACAGCAGCATAACTAACAGACATTGCACTTTCCCCGATTGTTGTTTCTGAGTGGGCACGTTTTGCTAATGTAATGACTTGCTTAAACAATTCATTAAAAATTGTGCCTGTTGCTTTAACTTGTTGCGCTTCTAAAAAGCTATCTTTTATTTGACCTAAAATCTGCGTTTCTCCGACTACCATCGAATCTAAACCGCACGTTACGCGGAATAAATGATCTATTGCACCATCTTGTTCAAAAATAGTTAAATATGGCGCGACTTCTTCTATTTCAAGCTGAAACCAATCAGCTAAAAACTTCTTAATATAATACCGTCCCGTGTGTAATTGATCGACAACAGCATAAATCTCAGTGCGATTACAAGTTGATACAATGACATTCTCTAACACGCTCTTTTGATTTTGTAATGTAGTCATCGCTCGCTCTAGCTCTGCTGCCTGAAATGTGAGTTTCTCACGAAATTCTACAGGGGCTGTTCGATAATTTACACTAACAACAAGAATATGCACGCAGCATGTCCCCCTTCACCCGTTTTATCACTTTATCTACTATCATAATACAACTTTCCTCTTATGAATCTGACAATCGTGTGAACAACCGATTATTTTTTAATTATTCTCCGTATGTAATAAAGGAGATTCAGTAAACTAATAAAAAAATCTTCTACTTTATAATGATTATAAATTAATAACTCTATTTGTACGTTACCAAAAAAAGTCCTCATAATCAAGTGATGGAAACTATTCCATATAAATTATAACATCATCTTTCCTATCTTCTTTCATCATGAAGGAAAATATGTATGATTGTTCCAAAATGTAGCAAACACTTTCTCAATACAATGTATTTGACATTTTATTTCTTTTTCGTTATATTGATTTTACAAAATTAAATTGTGCACAACTTAATTAGAAGGGAGTTATGTATGACAGAGGACTCTTTGCATCTAGATAACCAACTTTGTTTTTCTATTTATGCCTGTTCTAGAGAGGTTACTCGTTTTTATCGACCTTATTTAGAAGAGATGGGTATTACGTATCCCCAGTACATTACTTTACTCGTACTATGGGAGCAAGATGGACTAACAGTAAAAGAAATTGGAGAACGTCTATTTTTAGATTCCGGTACGTTAACACCTATGTTAAAACGAATGGAATCATTAAAACTTGTAAAACGTGTTCGTTCCAAAGAAGACGAGCGAAAAGTTTGTATTGAATTAACAGAACAAGGCAAAGATTTAAAGGAAAAGGCTTGTTCATTACCGACAACGATGGCTACAAATTTAGGAATTACAGAGCAAGAATATCGCTCTTTATTAATTGAGCTAAATAAACTAATTGAAACAATGAAAACAATTAATGATGGAAAAGGGGAATAAATATGGATAAATTATATACTGCTTCAGTAACAGCAACAGGTGGAAGAAATGGGAAAGTAGTTTCAGATGATGGCATATTAAATCTTGATGTAAAAATGCCGAAAGCACTAGGTGGTGCAGGCGGAGAAGCAACAAATCCAGAACAACTATTTGCAGCTGGTTATGCAGCTTGTTTTGATAGTGCATTACAACTTGTCATTCGTACAAAACGTATGAAAGTAGAAAGTACAGAAGTAACCGCTCACGTTTCTATCGGAAAAGATACAGATGGTGGTTTTGGCCTATCTGCCGTGCTTGATGTACATGTCGCTGGCGTTTCACATAGCGAAGCAAAAGAACTTGTAGAAGCGGCTCACGGTGTATGTCCTTACTCTAAAGCAACACGAGGTAATATTGAAGTTACATTAAACGTACGTTAACAGCTTATATAAAGAAAAAAACGCGCGACATTCGTCACGCGTTTTTTGTTTTTGTCATTTTATGAATTGCCTTCCACGCTTCTTCTTTTCCAATTCCTGTTTCAGAAGAGAATAGAACGATTTCATCGCCAATTTCAACAGCAAGCGTTTCTTTTACAACTTTTAAATGCTTTTGCCATTTCCCTTTCGGGATTTTATCGGCTTTCGTCGCAATAATAATTGTTGGGATTTCATAATGCTTTAAGAAATCATACATCATCACGTCATCACTTGTTGGTTGGTGACGTAAATCAACTACTAATACAGCTGCGTCTAATTGCTTACGCGTTGTAAAGTACGTTTCAATCATTTTCCCCCATGCCGCGCGCTCCGATTTAGACACTTTCGCATATCCATAACCTGGAACGTCAACAAAATGCATCATCTCATTGATTAAGAAAAAGTTCAGTGTTTGCGTTTTTCCTGGTTTAGAAGAAATACGCACTAACTTTTTACGATTTAAAATTTTATTAATAAAGGAAGACTTCCCGACATTTGAACGACCTGCTAATGCAATTTCTGGTAAATCACTGTCTGGATATTGTTCTGGTTTAACAGCACTAATTACAATATCTGCTTTTGTTACTTTCATTGTTTCACTCCTACTAATGCGTGCTCCAATACTTCATCTAAATGAGATGCAAGCACAAACGTAAAGTTTTCTTTTACGCTCTCTGGAATATCATCTAAATCTTTCTCGTTTTCTGCTGGCAAAATAATTTTTGTTAAGCCTGCGCGGTGAGCACTTAATGTTTTTTCTTTTAAGCCACCAATTGGTAATACACGACCACGAAGTGTAATTTCACCTGTCATACCTACTTCTTTACTTACAGGAATACCTGTTAGTGCAGAAATAAGTGCCGTTGCCATCGTAATACCTGCTGACGGTCCATCTTTTGGAACTGCTCCTTCTGGAACATGAATATGAATATCATTTTTCTCATGGAAATTCGGGTCAATCTGAAGCTCTTCTGCACGAGAGCGTATATAACTAAACGCAGCTTGTGCTGATTCTTTCATAACATCCCCAAGTTTCCCCGTTAAAATTAGTTTCCCTTTTCCTGGCGCTACAGAAACTTCAATTGCAAGTGTATCGCCGCCTGCTGCTGTGTAAGCTAGACCTGTTGCCATACCAACTTGGTCTGTTTTTTCAGCTTGCCCATAACGGAATATGTGTTTACCAAGTAAATCAACAATCTTTTTCTCTGTCACAACGATACGTTTACGTTCTGCTGTAACGATAATTTTCGCTACTTTACGGCAAACTTTTGCAATTTGGCGTTCTAACGTACGAACACCAGCCTCACGTGTATAATAACGAATAATTTCAAGAAGCGCCTCATCACGCACTTGTAAATTACCTTTTCGTAAGCCATGCTCTTTTAATTGTTTCGGCAATAAATGCTCACGAGCAATGTGTACTTTTTCAAGTTCTGTATAGCCAGCAATCGAAATGATTTCCATACGGTCAAGTAATGGACCTGGAATACTTGAAAGTGTATTAGCGGTTGCTACAAACATAACTTTCGATAGATCATATGGTTCTTCAATGTAATGATCACTGAAGTTATGGTTTTGTTCTGGATCTAATACTTCAAGTAATGCCGCTGATGGATCTCCACGGAAATCGTTAGACATTTTATCAATCTCATCTAATAAGAAGACTGGATTAACTGTTTTCGCCTTTTTCATACCTTGAATAATGCGTCCTGGCATTGCTCCAACATATGTACGGCGGTGACCACGAATTTCAGATTCATCACGCACACCACCAAGAGATGCACGGACAAATTTACGATTCAATGATGTTGCAATTGAACGCGCTAACGAAGTTTTGCCGACCCCAGGAGGGCCTACTAAACAAAGGATAGGTCCTTTTAATGAATTCGTTAACTTCTGTACAGCTAAATATTCAAGTACACGCTCTTTCACTTTTTCAAGACCGTAATGATCGTTATTTAAAATCTCTTCTGAATGAGCAAGATCAATTATATCTTCTGTTGCCTCTGTCCACGGAAGCGCTAATAACCAATCAATATAATTGCGAATAACACCACTCTCCGCAGAACTTGCTGGTAACTTTTCATAACGATCTAATTCTTTCAGCGCAGCCTTCATTGTTTCTTCAGGCATTCCTGACTGTTCAATTTTTTCACGAAGTTCTTCTACTTCTCCGCCCTTACCTTCTTTGTCGCCAAGTTCAGTTTGAATCGCCTTCATTTGCTCACGTAAGAAATATTCTTTTTGCGTGCGCTCCATTGAACGTTTCACTTTTTGTCCAATCTTCTTTTCTAGGCTAAGTAACTCTTGTTCATCTTGAATAATTGAAATAAGTGTATGTAATCGTTCTTTTACAGATACAATCTCTAGAATCTCTTGTTTCTGCTTCGTTTTAATCGGCAAGTGAGAAGCAATTAGATCAGCTAATCTCCCTGGTTCTTCTACATCAGCTACCGTTGCAAATGTTTCATTTGAAACTTTTTTCGAAACTTTAATATATTGTTCGAAATGCTCCAGTAACGTACGCATAAGAGCTTTCTCTTCTAAATCATCTTCTACTTCTTCAGTTACCGTTTTAATAGACACTTGTACTATATTTTCTTCTTCGATAAACTCTATTACTTCTGCTCTATGTAAACCTTCCACAAGGACACGAAGCGTACCGTTCGGCAATTTTAACATTTGCTTGACTTTCGCCACTGTACCTACACTATATATGTCATCTTCTTTCGGATCATCGATATTCATTTCTTTTTGCATTGCTAAAAAGATGATATTTTCATCCATTGCCGCCTGCTCTAGTGCTTGTATCGATTTATCACGTCCTACATCAAGATGCAAAACCATCGTTGGATATACGAGAACGCCTCTTAATGGTAGGAGGGGCACGATTCTTTCGTTCGTATTCATACTAGACATAGCACCTCCATAATAAATTAAACTCCTGTTCAACTATTTTATATTACAATACACCTAGATGCAATTGCTGAGATTCCTCGCAATTATAAATAGCTTATTTTTCTACCTCACGAAAAGAAAAAAGACTCCGATTAAGCATACAAACTTAAACGAAGTCTGGCAAATTTTATTATTGTTTATTTTTACATAGATTGTGCATCTGTTTCGTCTACGTTAGTATGTACATCTAGCTCTCTATGCGCATTTTCTTGCATAAATGTTAACTCAAATACTTCTTTTAACTTACGGACAGGAATAATTTCGATTCCCTTTATAGTATACAAAAATGGTTGCATATTTTCAGCAGGAATAATGACTTTCTTAGCTCCCGCTTTTTTCGCAGCTTTTATTTTTGCGTACACGCCACCAATAGGCTTTACTTCTCCGTGTATACTTATTTCACCTGTCATCGCTACTTCATTATTTACATATGTGCGATGCACCGCAGAATATACACCTGTTGCCATAGCGATTCCTGCAGAAGGTCCATCAATTGGGATACCACCTGGAAAATTAATATGTATATCGTATCCTTCTGGCAACACATCTAAAGAACGAAGTACTGTTAATACATTATCAACAGAGCCTTTTGCCATACTTTTACGGCGAATCGATTTCGTTTGACTACCAATACTTTCTTCTTCTACAATTCCGGTAACATTTACCGACCCTTTATCTTTCGCCGGAATTGCTGTTACTTCAATTTCTAATAACGCACCTGTATTTGGCCCGTATACAGCAAGACCATTTACAAGACCAATCCTTGGAATCGGATAAATGTGCTTTTCGTATTTCGGTGTAAGCTGACTTGAGTGAACAACCCACTCTATATCTTCATCTTTAATGAAAGAACGTTCTTCATTTATCGCCATACCAGCAGAGATTTGCACGAGATTAATCGCTTCTCGTCCATTTCTTGCATACATCCCAATCATTTCAATACCATTTTCGCCTATTTGCATTTCTACTTTTTCCGCGGCATTTTTCGCTACTTTTTGAATTTCTTCCGTATCTAATTCACGGAAAAATACTTCTAAGCAACGTGACCGAATAGCAGGAGGAATTTCCTCTGGCGAACGTGTCGTTGCTCCAACTAAGCGAAAATCTGCCGGTAAGCCTTTTTGGAAAATATCATGTATATATGTTGGGATCATCGTATTTTCTTCACTATAGTACGCACTTTCTAAAAATACTTTTCGATCTTCTAACACCTTTAACATTTTGTTCATTTGAATCGGATGGAGTTCGCCAATCTCATCAATAAACAAAATACCACCATGCGCATCTGTTACAGCACCTTTTTTCGGTTGCGGAATACCTGCTTGTCCCATCGCCCCAGCACCTTGATAAATCGGATCATGCACCGAACCAATTAAAGGGTCTGCGATACCACGTTCATCAAACCGAGCTGTCGTCGCATCAAGTTCAATAAATGTTGCATTCGTACGAAATGGAGATTTAGGATTTCGTTTCGCTTCTTCTAATACAAGACGTGCTGCCGCTGTTTTCCCAACACCTGGCGGGCCATATATGATTACATGTTGCGGATTCGGACCACAAAGAGCCGCTTTTAACGACTTAATCCCGTCCTCTTGCCCTACAATATCTAAAAAGGTTGTAGGACGCACCTTTTCTGCTAGCGGCTCTGTTAAAGAAATCTCACGCATTTTACGAAGCTGTTCTAATTCTTTTTTCGATTCTCGATCAATTGAAACTTTTTGTGTTCGTTGATTTCGAAGTAAATGCCAGAAATATAATCCGACAATTACACCAAAAACAAGTTGAACAACTAAAAATATATTTGTCCAGCTCATTATTTATTTCCTCCCGCAATATTTTATCTCTTAGTATTTCCGCGGAGGAACGTAGCTAAACATAAAGAAAAACAGCAATTATAAAAATTGCTGTTTCCCTTTCGCATTATGCAGATGTTTTTGTATCAAGTACAGTACCGTCTTGTAACACCAATTTTGGCGGTTCATTATCAGCTACCGTTTCTTTTGTAAGAATACACTTCTCGATATCTTTACGAGATGGAAGTTCGAACATTACATCAAGCATTAAGCCTTCAATAATAGAACGAAGTCCACGAGCACCCGTTTTACGTTCAATTGCTTTTTTCGCAATTTCGATTAGTGCACCTTCTTCAAACTCTAACTCAACATCGTCAAGCTCCAATAGTTTTTGGAATTGCTTAACAAGTGCATTTTTCGGTTTCGTTAAAATATCAACAAGAGCATCTTCATCAAGTGGCTCTAGGTTCGCAATAACTGGAAGACGACCGATAAACTCTGGAATTAAACCAAATCTTAAAAGATCCTCTGGTAATACGTGAGATAAAACATGCTTCTCATTTACATCAGCATTTTTCTTCTCAGAACCAAATCCAATTACTTTCTCACCAAGGCGACGTTTAATAATCGGCTCAATGCCATCAAACGCTCCACCACAAATGAATAAGATGTTCGTTGTATCAATTTGAATGAACTCTTGGTGCGGATGCTTACGACCACCTTGAGGTGGAACGCTTGCTACAGTACCTTCTAAAATTTTCAGAAGTGCCTGCTGCACACCTTCACCAGATACATCACGTGTAATTGATGGATTTTCGGACTTACGTGCCACTTTATCAATCTCATCAATATAAATGATTCCTTTTTCCGCTTTCTCTACATCATAATCAGCTGCTTGAATTAATTTTAGTAAGATATTTTCTACATCTTCCCCAACATATCCAGCTTCTGTTAAAGATGTTGCGTCCGCGATTGCAAATGGAACATTTAAAATACGCGCTAACGTTTGTGCCAGTAATGTTTTACCACTACCTGTTGGCCCGATAAGTGCGATATTACTCTTCGCTAATTCTACATCATCAATTTTGCTGTTAGAATTAATGCGTTTGTAATGATTATATACCGCTACCGCTAGTGCTTTTTTCGCGCTATCTTGCCCGATGACATACTCATCTAAGATTTCACGAATTTCTACCGGTTTCGGTACATCTTTGAATTCTACTTCTTCGTCCTTCGCAAGCTCCTCTTGTACAATTTCAGTACAAAGTTCGATACACTCGTCACAAATGTAAACACCTGGACCTGCCACTAACTTTCGAACTTGCGTTTGTGTTTTACCACAGAAAGAACATTTTAATTGCCCTTTTTCATCATTAAATTTAAACATATTTTCACACCCCTTACAAAGTGCTAACCTCTTGCCTTCGTATGTACACGATAAATGTATCGTATGTAAATACATATTATGTCACTACGTGGCGAGAAATACAAATAATATGACTAGTTATGTACAAATAAAAAAATTTTAAAACTTTTGAAATATGTATATTCGACTTGTAAAGGAACTTTTCCTTCTCCATCGAAAAGTTTTATAAATATATTTCTATATTTATAAAACAAGGCACGATTAAAATCGTGCCCTGTTATTTTATTATGCAGCGTTTTCTACTAAGAAGTCTACAGCTTTACGCACTTTAAGATCTTCAGCTAAAGCGTCTACACTTCCAAGAGCTTGCTTGATAGCGTCTACTGGCATACCGTACATTTCAGCCATTTTTTCAACTTCTGCAGTTACTTCTTCTTCAGTAACTTCGATGTTTTCAGCTTCAATGATAGCTTCAAGAACAAGATTGATTCTTACACGTTTTTGTGCATCTTCTTTCATTTGCTCTTTTAATTTGTCAGCGTCAGTACCTGTGAATTGGTAGTAAAGCTCAAGGTTCATACCTTGTTGGCTTAAACGTTGCTCGAATTCACGAACCATACGATCTAACTCAGTGTTGATCATAGCTTCTGGAATTTCGATTTCAGCGTTAGCAGCAGCTAATTCTACTACTTCGTCACGTACTTTGTGCTCAGCTTCGTGCTTTTTGCCTTCTTCTAAGTTTGTGCGAAGTTTTGCTTTTAATTCATCAAGAGTTGCAACCGCTTCGTCTGCTTCTTTAGCGAACTCGTCGTTTAACTCAGGAAGTTCTTTTGTTTTGATTTCGTGAATTGTTACTTTGAATGTTGCTGGTTTGCCAGCTAATTCAGCAGCATGGTACTCTTCTGGGAATGATACTTCAACGTCTTTAGACTCACCAGATTTAAGACCGATTACTTGCTCTTCGAAACCTGGGATGAATGTACCAGAACCGATTGCTAGAGAGTAGTTTTCGCCTTTTCCGCCTTCAAATGCTTCGCCATCAACGAAACCTTCGAAGTCGATTACAGCTGTATCACCGTTTTCAACAGTTCCTTCTTCTTTAACAACTAGTTCAGCTTGACGCTCTTGTAAAGATTTTAATTCGTTCTCTACATCTTCGTCAGTTACAGTTGTTTCAACTTTTTCTACTGCTAAACCTTTGTACTCACCTAATTTAACTTCAGGTTTCACTGTAACTTTTGCAGTGAAGATAAGGTTAGCATTTTTTTCGAACTTCTCGATGTCGATTTCAGGATGATCAACTGGGAAGATACCAGCTTCTTCAATCGCTTCACCGTATGCTTTTGGTAAAATGATATCTAAAGCATCTTGGTATAAAGATTCAATACCAAAGCGTTGTTCGAATAATGGACGAGGCATTTTTCCTTTACGGAAACCTGGTACGTTAATTGTTTTTACTACTTTTTTGAACGCAGCGTCGATAGAGTTGTTTACTTCTTTAGCATCAACTTCGATTGTTAAAACGCCAACGTTACCTTCTAATTTTTCCCATTTTGTAGACATTTATTCTTTCCCTCCAACTATAATAATGTATGCACATACCTCTATAGATTAAAATCTTCATTATCTCTTTTTTGAAATAACAAATACACAAATAACCCTCTAGCAAAAGCTTTCAGATATAATGTTCCAATCTACTAATTGCCCAGAAGACAACTACGGTATATTTTGTTCGAGAATAATATGAAACATATTAAGTAAGAGAATTGCACTTCTCTTCTCTTACAAACAGGCAGATTTCTGCCTTTTGCAACCCTTACATTATAACATAGAATATGCTCGTTTCAAGAACTGAACGATTCTTTTTCATAATTATACGGGCAAATATCCTTCTCTTTCAACACGTAATAACCATTGATAGGCAATATGAAACTCTTCCAATTCGATATTATATGCTGCCATAAGCTCTTCTTCATCAATAGCCAATCCGAAACGCTTTCTTCCAATTCTCTCTAAAACAGCTGACCAAATCTCTTCTTTATCCATTAATAGAGCGAATGGGAAAACGCTAATTTGCAACTCTTTCCAATATGTAACCATCGCTTCAAATATATCGGGATAATTTTGCTCTAATCGGCTTGATAATTTATGTATAATGTTATTGGATTGCTCCTCATTATGACCTGTAAATGCTGGAATCACCTTAATCGTATTTCCAAACTTTTCTACCTCTATTTCTTCTTCTACCTGACTTTCTATCATTTTATACAAAATAGAAGTTTTCAAATAGGGGTGCTGCTCTTCGTCTATTAAAAATTTCTTTAAAACAGGTAATGCAAGATCTAAATCTTTTAACGAAAGTCGCTGAATCGCTCTTAGCTTCTGTCCAAAGTTTTCTCCAAAAATTTCATTAGTAAACTCATCCAATTCAAAGTTTGAATCCACTAGCGATGCGTCTCCCTCATTTAGCATACCTTCCGCAAATAAAGCAAGCTGCGCTAATTTTTCCTTTTGATCAGGCATTATATCTTTCGTTTGTAAAACCTTTTCAACAGTTTCAATAACACCTTCATAATCATTTGTTTGAACTAAAATTGTTACGTACGTTTCAAGAATATCACCAAATAAGACAACTCCTGTTTTAAGCAACTGTTCACATTTATCTTTCGCTTCTTCCATACGTTTTAATTCGAGTAAACAAATAACTGAAGCTAATTCCGTTTGTTCCGTTTCCGCATTATACTGACGTAATATTTCAAAGCAACGCAATGCATCTTCGAATTTCCGCTCTTTCAGCGCTAAAAAACCTTCATCAATATAGCGCTCTGATAGTTGTGGAAACAATACGACCGTATTTTCTTTTTTATCCATACGTCCGCCTCTTTTTCTTGATTTTAATTATGCTCAAAGTAAATATATCAAATGCGTAATGAGAACACAACATCCCTAAATCATTTGTTTGAAATATAAAAATATTTAATTTTTATATTCCGATACGAGTAAATCTCTACTAAAAATTAAAATTGTACAAATAAAAATCCCCAGCAACAAGCGCAGAGGATTCATCATTAATGGAAAGCTTTTATAATTGTGGGGTATATTACAAGGGTAATAATTTGGAGAACAATAATTGCCATAACAATCATGCTAAAATAGAAGATTGGTTTACTTCGCTTCATTAAAAACATAATAATAAGCATCGTACAAGCAAACAAACTTAAGAAGAACAAACTTGTTGTCGAACTAAGTATACCACTTGGGACAAAGAACAATAACACTACACTACAAGTACCTATAATTCCAAATAACCATTCCATTCATTCACTCATTCCCTTTCCCTCTCATAGCTGTTTTCTCTAAGCAATCAAATGTTTCACAACATCGACTACATACGTTAATTTCTCATACGCTACAAATCCAAAAGCAACCGTTAAGCCCGTTACAACTAACCCTTTCATCATTTCTTCCTCCTCGTTTTATCGTTGTTATCTTCATTATAAAAGATTAGCAATTTCTTACCATCGAACTACCTTACAGTTACCTTACAGAATTGTAAGATTTCAAAAAGGGATTGAAAAACACCTCATATCGCTTGAGGTGCTTTCACGAAATTTCTCTATAATCACTTGCAAAATTAGCTTTTTTCTCTTGGTTACTTTTCGGCGAATCGACTCTTAGACTAATAGATTTACTAAATAATTTAGGATCAAAATAATTATGCGTTACTTTTCTTAACTTACCTTCAGATATTTTCGTATTACAAGAAAACAAAAAATGAAAATCATGTTAATATATTTTTGTACAATTAAGAATTTAATTTACAAGGGGGATTATATATGTTCAAAAAAGTAGCTGCTGATGTTTTAGGGTTAAGCGATGTAGGTTCTGTCATTACACCGAAAGATTACGATAAAGTTGATGCTGATGATTACGTGATGCACGAAGATGGAGAGAAAATTTATTTTCTAATTAAATCCAAATCAGATGAATATTGCTTCACAAACAAAGGATTACTCCACCTAGATGGTACAAGCGCAACAAGTAAAAAACGCACACTGCGCCGCTATAGCTATAGTAAATATCAAATTAAAAACGTAGCACTTGAAACTGCAGGAACGATTGATTTAGATATAGAAATTAAGTTTCAAATGGGAGATGAGCATTACTCAATTGATGTTCATAAAAAACATATTGAAGAATTAAAAGATTTATATAAGGCTTTACTTAAAATTGAAGAAATTTCATACGACAACGACATTACATTACAATATGCACATAAAAGTTTAGATATGGCATCTAATGCTTTCAGCCGTATTTCAAACGCACAAGTAAACTTAGCAGAGCAATTTAAAGAGATGAACGAGATTGCCTTTAACTGGCTTGTTGATACGAAGAAACAATACAATGTGAAAGATTATGGTTTTGTATTTGAGAAGTTTATTAATAACTAATTTAAAACAAAAAACCTTGTTATCAAAAGATAACAAGGTTTTTTTAGCGTCCCAGGAGAGATTCGAACTCCCGCTCCGCCCATTCCATACTATTTTATATATTTTGATCGCAGTCTTAATATATCTTCTCCTTCGCGAATGCCTGCCGATCCCTTCCTCACATTTTTTACGACAGTCCAATTCGGATTAGTTTCATCACCGATGTTCTGTACTGTAAAGTTGCCGTCACCATATTTCCGTTGACCTTCTGCCAATTTCTCCGTTAAATCATTCTCTTTTGTTCTCGCCATCTTTGCGCCATCTCCCTTTTTATACAACCTTCTTAAACTGTCCAACTAATCACACGTCCAGTCAATTGGAGATTCTCGTTTTCCGCTTCTATTAATTGTAACACACTATCAAGGATAAGTTCCGATAACGGCTACTCAATCACACTAGAATGGTAAAAACTTTTATAACATTGCAAGTGAACAATTAGGAGAATCTGGATATGGATTTGAGTTCTACCATAAGCCTATTGATTCTTTAAATTAAATATGAGGAACAGGGCGCATAAAGTGTAACTTTAATCAACCCTCACCAATCGGACTTTTATGGACAGCCCGACCCCACCTAACTTCTTTGCTTCCGCTGAATTTTGAGGTGGGGGTCTTACTGCCCGGCAAATAGCGGGATAAACGGCGCTCTTTTTATTTAAGAAAAAGAAGTACATATGCAACTGCTTAATATCGAAGGAAAGGTCGCAGATATTAAGAATGAACTACACTTATAACCCAAACATCAATTTTTAGACAAACAAAAACCTTGTTATCAAAAGATAACAAGGTTTTTGTTAGCGTCCCAGGAGAGATTCGAACTCCCGACCGTACGCTTAGAAGGCGTATGCTCTATCCGGCTGAGCTACTGGGACATGGAGCGGGTGAAGAGAATCGAACTCTCGACCAGAGCTTGGAAGGCTCTTGTTTTACCACTAAACTACACCCGCATATGTTATTTTCTTTTCTTCGTTAGCGCCGTTGCCCTATCGACAATATTTATTATATGTATAACCATACATAAAGTCAACACCTTTTTTAAAAGAGGATAAATTTTATTATCCTCTTTTAAAAACTGCTTGTTCAACTAGTTGTCCGTCTAATGTTTCAAAACGAACTTCCATTTGATTTTCATCCATTTCTAATACAGCAAATGTCTTTTCTACACGCTGACGTGGTAATAAAATACTGCCTGGATTAATAAATAAAACGCCGTCGATTAATTCCGCACCTAATACGTGAGAATGTCCGAAGCATGCAACTTGCGCTCCTACTTCTTCCGCATGGTACGCTAGCGTTTGTAATGTCATTTTCACATTATGGCGATGTCCATGCACAACTAAGAAGCGAATTCCATTTACATCAGTTACAATTTCATCTTGAAAGTTAGCATAATCACAGTTTCCTTTTACAACACGGAAACCTTGCATTTCTTCATGAGCAGGCGTTAGCTCTGAATCACCGCAATGAATCATGATATCTACTTTCCCTTCATATTTCTCTTTCAACTGCTGTAATTCCTTCACAGAGCTATGACTATCGCTTACGATTAAAGCTTTCATCATACTCTCTCCCTTATTCTCCTAAAAACCATTCCGGGATTTTTTCTTCTAACTTACGAAGAGCACGACCACGGTGGCTAATAGCATTTTTCTCATCTGAACTTAATTCCGCCATTGCTTTTTTGTATTCTTCCACATAAAAGATCGGATCGTATCCAAAACCATTTTCTCCGCGGCGTTGTTCTAAAATAAATCCTTCACATGTCCCATTTACAATGACAGGCTTTTTATCACCTTCAGGGAAAGCAACTGCTAATGCACAATAGAAACGTGCTTTACGCTTTTCAAAGTCAATGCCATTTAATTCTTGTAACACTTTATCGATATTTGCTTGATCATTTTTCGGTTCACCAGCAAAACGCGCTGAATACACTCCTGGTTTTCCGTTTAAAGCATCTACAATAAGACCCGAATCATCCGCAATTACGATCGAATTCAGCTGTCTACTCAAACTATCCGCTTTTAAGATCGCATTTTCTTCAAATGTTTCACCTGTTTCTTCAACTTCTTCAATATGAGGAAAATCGTGTAATGATTTTACTTCTAAATCAAATCGCTCAAATAACTCAGCAAACTCACGTACTTTACCCATATTTTTTGTCGCTACAACAACTTGTTTCATACTTTCCACCTCTACTCTATATGAGATACGATGTCGCCTAAAGCTTCTTTTTGCATATCAATCAGTTGGAAAATGCCTTTTTCCGCAGCATCAAGTAGTTCATTTAACTGCGCTCTACTAAACGTCGCTTCTTCTCCAGTTCCTTGCACTTCAACAAATTGGCCTTTTCCAGTCATAATCACGTTCATATCAACGTCTGCTTTAGAATCTTCTGCATAGTTTAAATCTAAAACAACACCTTGCTCTTCAACAATCCCTACTGACGTTGCTGCTAAATAATCTTTTACTGGAATTTTAGATACTTTTTCTGCTTGTAATAACTTCTCAAAAGCTAGTACCATCGCTACATATGCACCTGTAATAGACGCTGTTCTCGTTCCACCATCTGCTTGGATAACATCACAGTCAATCCAAACTGTTCTCTCGCCAAGCGCTTCTAAATCAACTACCGCACGTAATGCTCGTCCAATTAGACGCTGAATTTCCATTGTACGTCCTGTTACTTTCCCTTTGCTTGACTCTCTAATTGTACGTTGTTCTGTTGCACGCGGAATCATCGCGTATTCAGCTGTTACCCAGCCCTTTCCTTCTCCACGCATAAACGGTGGTACACGCTCTTCAATTGTCGCTGAGCAAATCACCTTTGTATCCCCAACTTCAATTAATACAGATCCCTCTGGATGTTTTAAATAATTCGTATGAATATGTATATGGCGTAATTCTGTTTTCTCTCTACCATCTACTCGCATAAAAATAACCTCCTCTTAATTACTACTCGTTAGTATAGCCAATTTTAAATGTATGATATGTATACAATAAAAGAAGGAGAACCCAAAAAGCAATTCTCCTTTCTTACTTAAGTATATCAAATTATTCAAGATTAAAAACTACCTGTATTCACGTTTTCTGGACGATCTACAGGTTTTATTAACTTTCCGCCCTTTTCATCTATAAGATTTGCTTTTCCATTCACTTCAATAGAAACATTTTTCACACCTTTCTTTTCTGTTAAAGATAAAACTAACGACTTCAATACGTAATTTGAAATCATATTTTTATCTGGGTTTACAAATATATTTTCATTAAAGTTTAATGTAAGATTTCCGTCTTGTAATTTCGGATTCGTAATAAGCTTAACGCCTGGATTAAAATCATTCAGGAGCGATTGATGAATCGGACCTTTTACAAGCTCATCTATAATTGCTGCATAATCATTTTCTTTTCCTTCAGCAACGCGGCGCGTTACTGGTACGTAATATTGCTGTTTATTATTATTTTGCGCCATAAAATACAGTGTGACTGGTTTTGTATTTGTTACATCTGCTACTTGTTCATCATCGAAGTTAATACCATTTGCACGGCTCACTCCTTCACCAAGCGGTGTACCACCAACAGGCATCTTTGCCAATTTCTCACCATTTATTTGGAACTGCACTTGTTTTATCTCTGTAAATTGCGTCAACGTCCACGCTATAGATTCAACGATTTGCCGCTCTTCTTCTTTCGCATAGTTTTTCATTTCTTTAGAGAAATCAATAACTGCCGTCCCGTCCTTTTTCAAATCTAAGGTCATCGTTGTATTCGCCGGAATGACTGCACGAAACCCATTCGGTAATAAATTCGTTACTGGTCCATCTTTCACAAGGTATTCTAACGTTTGCTTCACAGTCTCATTTGCTTTCGGAGTAGGTATAGCTAATGTTTGTGGTACAACATAACCATTTTTATCAACAAGGTATAGTTCTCTATTTACCATTTGCCCTTGCTTATCTTTTTTAGCTACTTCTTTCTTCCCACCCTCTGTATACGTAACTTGTTTTGGCGGATCAATTTGTTCAGTTGCTTTCTCCTGATTTATAAAGCCACACCCTGTTAGTAAAACAGCGCTCACAGTAGCACCAACAACCCATTTAAAAGTGGATTTAGGCATGCCATTCCCCCCTAAAATCTAAGTTTGTACTATTATGTATACGAGCCGTTTCACATTTTAGAACAAGCTGTGCCTCTTATATAGTGAAACTTTAATCAGTGGGAGTTTTGTTCATCCCCCACATAACTTCTTTTCTTCCGCTGAATTTTGAGGTGGGAGTCTTACTGCCCGGAAAATAGCGGGATAAACAAAAACTCCTGATTTCTCAGGAGCTTACTTATATGAATTCTACTATTATTCTTTTTCTAAATGAATATGCTTCACATTTTCAATCGGTTGACCGAACCATTTTGATGCAATTTCTTTAAACAAGCCTATTTTTCCTGTTGTTAAGAAGAGATGATCGCTTTGTTCTTCTCCTTCATTCAACATTTTACTATGATATAAGATTGTACTTACTTCACGTGCTGTTTCATCACCAGAACTAATTAGTTGTACTTTATCTCCCATTACTTTTTTAATAACAGGTCCTAAAATCGGATAATGTGTACACCCTAATATAAGGGTATCAATATCGGTACTTTTCAGTGGTTGCAGCGTTTCTCTTACAACTTCGTACGCCATTTCACTTTCGAAATTCCCACTCTCTACAAGTTCAACGAAAGGTGGACAAGCTAAACTTTCTACCATAACACGGTTATTAATAGACTTTAACGCCTCTTCGTATGCACCACTTTTCACGGTTCCAATCGTTCCAATAATCCCAACATGATACGTGTTTGTCACTTTTAAAGCTGTACGTGATCCTGGGTGAATAACTCCTACTACTGGAATTGGTAATTGTTTTTGCATCTCTTCTAATACAACTGCAGTTGCTGTATTACACGCAATAACTAACATTTTAATATTTAAATCTAGTAAATGCTCCGTCATTTCCCACGTAAATTGACGCACTTCTTCTCGAGAACGCGGACCATAAGGACAACGTGCTGTATCTCCTAAATATATGATACGCTCTTTCGGCAACTGACGAATTAATTCCTTCGCTACTGTTAAACCGCCAACTCCTGAATCGATAACACCGATTGCTCTATTCAACTTCATCACCCGTTTTCTCATTCATCATCTTTTATGTTTATCATTATATTTTACACACTTTAAGTTCGCTCACTTCAAATGCTTCTGTATGAAAATTTTCATTTGCCCATGTATAGACTAGGACCTTTTTTATTTTGCTCCTTTTTTTCGTAATTTGCAAGACAGAAAAATAACCGACCTTCTATAAGAAAGTCGGTTTCTTCTATATAAGGTGCATATTCATTGCTCCATCTTTTTTTGAAAAGAAGACATTCCCATTAATAAGAAGAAATGAGCAGAAATTAAAATGACGAGCAAAATAAAATTCAATCGATAACTATTTGTAGATTCCATAATTTTGCTCGCTACAGCTGGTCCAAATGCCATACCGAAAAAGTTAATTAAATTATATAAACCAAGACCAACTCCAACTTTAGCTGGATTTAATGTTTTGGGTATAAATGTGTTTAATGATACTTGAATTGCCGAATAACTCATAAATGTTAAAATAACCGCAAATAAAATAAAGAGTAAGTTCCCATTCGGAATAATCCCTAAAATTAAAAAGCCCATGATCATAACTACAGACGCTACATACATCATCCTCACATTCCCAAACGAAGGAATAATCTTTCCGGTAATAACACTAGATACAATACCAAAGAGAGATGCAACAAACAATACAATTCCAATAACGAATGGAGACAATCCGTGTCCTCTTCCTAACAGTAATGGTAATAATAATAAACTAGCACATAACGCCACATTAATGATAAATCCGACCGCTATTAAACGAAGTAATGGTTTATTTGTAAACAACTCAATATCAATAAACGGCGACTCTGTTCTCTTCATATGAGCCCTGAATAAAAATAGGAAAGCAACAGATAACACAAAAAGCCAACTATTAATATTCACTCCTAATAAAATGGTCGTAATCAATACAAATAATAAAACTGCTCCAATGAAATCAAAGCGAAACACTTCATCGGTATGTTGCGCCTCTTCTGGCATAAATTTTACGAGCAAGAAAATACCAATCATTGAAATAACCATAAATAAAAATAAATACGGCCACCCTAACGTATTTGTAATTGCCCCACCAACTAAAGGTCCAATACCAACCGCTAATGCAATAGAAGAACTAATCATTGCTAACGCACCCGGTTTTTTAGCTGGAGCAACTAATTTTGCCACCGCAATCATACTGAGCGCAATAAACGCTGCTCCCCCGCTCGCCTGCACTAACCTTGCGAAAATGATAATCTCATAAGATTGATTCACAAACCCAACAATAGAACCAGCTACAAATATGATAATAGAAATAATTAATAGCCTTTTTACACTGTAACGATCAGCCAGTTTTCCATATATCATCGAACCAATACCGACAACTAAAGAATACCCCACTACAACCCAACTTACTTTCGATTGACTAATTGATAAATCATTGGCAATATCCTCTAGCGCTACATTAAATAACACAGCGTTCATCGGTCCTAACAAAACAATAAAACATAATGTAAAAACAAACCATTTCGAATGGTTACTTATATCTTTCCCCATGTGTAACACTCTCCTGATTGCAATTTTAAAATTGTCAAACTATAGATGAAAAATGAAGTTATTTAAATGTTGTATCACCACTAAACAACTTCATTAAATGTATAAAAGGTACTACCTTATCGCGCGATAAAGTGAAACTTTAACCAGCCCTCATCAATCGGACTTTTACGGGCAGTTGATCCCCCACCTAACTTCTTTGCTTCCGCTGAATTTTGAGGTGGGGGTCTTACTGCCCGGAAAATAGCGGGGTAAATTGAATTCGACACGAAACAAGAATGTTGTTCGATATTCATGGAACTATCATAGTTTCAGCATTACAGTTTGTCAACGAAAAATATACAAACTAAACTAATTTAGTCTTTTTAGTTTACTTTGTTCGAAATTTATTATACACTAATTTCGAATCCGATATGAGAAGGACTGGCATGATTATTCAAATTTGCATTTTTTAACTTAATAAAACGAAACGAATACAGAACTTTTATATAGAAGAGACATTATAGGAGGATTATGATGAAGAAAAAAATGTTAGTTGTATTAACAAGTGTAGAAAAATATCCAAATTTAAATAGGGCTACCGGACTTTGGCTTGGTGAAGCTGTACATTTCGTAAAAAAAGTAGAAGAAGCGGGTTACGAAGTCGATTATGTCAGCCCACAAGGCGGTTATACACCAATTGATCCACATAGTTTAGCAATGGCGGAGAGCGTCGATTGGGAATGGTATCAAAAGAAAGAGTTTATGAATCGCCTCGGTTCTACAATGAAACCGAGTGAAGTGAATCCAGAAGACTACGCTGTTATTTATTACGCAGGTGGTCACGGGGTTATTTGGGACTTCCCAGAAAATAAACAACTTCAAAATATTTGCCGCAACATTTATGAAAACGGCGGAATTGTTTCTTCCGTTTGTCATGGAGCTGCTGGTTTATTTCATATTACATTAAGTAATGGGGATCGTTTAATTAGTGGTAAGAAGGTAACAGGCTTTTCAAATGAAGAAGAAAAATTAGCTGAATTAGATCAATTCGTTCCATTTTTAACAGAAGATGAACTCATTAAAAATGGAGGACTTTACGAAAAAGCCGCGCAACCGTGGGAAGCTTATGCTTTAGAAGATAATCGTGTTATCACTGGTCAAAACCCAGCTTCAGGTGGTCCAGTAGCCGAATTAGTATTAAAACAGTTGCAAAAATAATATGTACTAAAAAAGCAGATTTCCCTCTATTAAGGGAAATCTGCTTTTTTACGAAATCATTTGCAAAATAGCAATAACTTCTTTTTCAATTTCCGAATCATCAATTGCATCTATATACTCTGGTTTAAAAAGTTGATACTTCTTCAATTGATAAAAATCAAGTATCGCTTTCTTTAACGTAATATCGTACTGAATACAAAAAGAATGATCTATAATACGTCTTAACATCACATCATCTTGCACCATAAATAATTGTGCGTTCATCTTATTAAAGTAGCCTTGTTCCATACCCGCTTCAAAAAACATTTGCAAATTATGATTACGATTTTGTTGTGCAGCGACTAATTGATCCGACAAATGCGGATATGCTTCTTTCAAATCTTGCAAAAAAACATCCGAAATATATGTCACACATTTTAAAGAATGGATAAATGTCTTTTGGAACCGTTCTGTAAATGACATACTTTCATCTTGATTATCCGCATCACCTTCGAGTAGATAGTTCATGAAATCCTCTACTACCGCCTCAATAATTTCATCTTTCGAAGAAAAACGTTTATATAAAGTAGCTTTACTAATATCCATATATTTCGCAATTTCATCTATTTTCAATTGGCTAAAACTCGCCTTTCTAATAACGGGCTTGATTTTATTAATATAAGTATTTGCACATGCGACTTTTCTCATTTAAAAGAGCCTCCCCTTTTGTCCATACAAAATAGTATAGCAAATTCACGATTAATTATAAATGAAGTCACTATACTCAATACATCTTTTTAGTTTAAGGGTTCATTTACACTATAGAAAAAATGCCCGCTACCTTTATGAGTAGCGAGCACCTTTTCTATAATTTATTTACAGCCCTTTTTATAGCCTTACCTATTTCCACGCTAGACTGTGGATTTTGTCCTGTAATTAAATGCCCATCTACTACCACATGCGGCGTAAAATTGGGAGCTACATAAAACAAAGCTCCTTCTTCTTTCAACTTACTTTCTAACAAAAACGGAACGCGCTTTTCTAAATGTACAGCTTTTTCTTCATCGTTTGTATAACCTGTTATACGCTTACCGGCAACAAAAAACGAGCTATCCTTATTTTTCACACCGACAAAGGAACTTACTCCGTGACAAACAGCCGCTACAATCCGGTTATCGTTATACATATTCTCAATTAAATTTGCTACATATGGATTACCTGGAAAATCTACAATCGCCCCGTGGCCACCACCAAATAAAACCGCATCATAATCCGAGAAATGAACATTTGAAATCGGCCTCGTATTTTGCAATAAAGAAGCTACATGCTTGAATTCACGAGGTATACCATTCGGAATAGACACTCTATCTATAGGTACTCTCCCGCCTTTTATTGACACAATATCAACATCAAACTTAGCCTTTTTAAATAAATGATAAGGAGCTGCGAGCTCTTCAAGCCACAAACCAGTCGGGTGTCCATTCATATCATGAGCACTTGTTGAAACTAACAGTATCCTTTTCAACTTATCCCCTCCTTATTACCTATTTATGTATGGAGTGTTCTTATCATTCATATAGCAAGTGAAGCAAACAAAAAAATAGCCGACTCTTTGTATAAAAGTCGGCTGCTTTCTTATAGTTCGAGCTCTCCCATACGAAGAAGCTCCACAACTGCTTGTGAACGTCCTTTAACCCCTAGCTTTTGCATTGCGTTTGAGATGTGGTTGCGAACTGTCTTTTCACTTATAAAAAGTTCACCTGCAATTTCCTTCGTTGTTTTATCTTGAACCAGTAATTCAAATACTTCTCTTTCTCTCTTTGTGAGTAAAGGTTTAGATTGATACGCTTTTTCCTTCAACTGGTATAACCCTCCTTGCTTAAGCCAGAGCTGTGTATGTGTAAGTTGGGTGTTTATTTAGTCAAGATATTGTATGAACGAAATGTGCAGGTGGTGAATGAAAATGGGCTTTATTTCCTATGTTATTTTAGACTTTTATACAGTGCGTACACTCTTTTTATCCACTTACTTTCCAGCGCGCCATATTTGTTCTAGCAATATACTTACAACCGTACCTACAAATAAACCATTACCGAATATATATTGCATAACAGACGGCAAGGATTGGAGTGCTCCAGACGGTAAAAACATAACGCCACTTCCAAATAATACTGCCACTCCTAAAATCGTTACATTCCTTTCACTCATCGGCACTTGTTTTATATTATTAAATCCAATTCCAATTAATTGTACGAACGAAGCCATTAAAACAGCCGATGCGACAGCCGATGGTAAAGATGCTAAGTAACGAATAATACTTGGAAAAAGAGACATTACGACTAGTAACGCACATGCCATTAAGAACGATCGTATATATTTTTGTTTTGTTAAGCGTATAAATCCTGCCGTTGCTGGTAACGGAACGATACCTACAGTTGAAAATACGGAGGAAATGATATGCGAAATCCCTCCAACCCACGTACCATCCTTCAACTGTTTTTGTTCAATAGTTGCTTTATGAATGGTAGCTTGATTAATCGCTATAATAGCTGCCACTGTATTTGAAACTAAAATACATACCATAACGAAACTGGATACTGCCATACCAGTATTCCATTTTGGAAGTCCCCAAGCAAACATTTGTGGAAGTTGTACAAAATGAGTTACTTGAGATGGAACCGTCACTTTTCCTGCAATGAGAAAAATAATCCACCCGCTAATTAATCCTATTAAAACTGCATAACTTTTGATAAAACCTCTTCCAAAATTAGACAGTATAATAACGAACAAAAATATACTAAACGCAATTATCGCTGTAAATCCATCGATTTGAGAAATAGTAGCTGTAATTCCTAGCATTCCTTTTAAAAATACACCACTTAATTGTAAACATAATAAAAGTAAAAACGTCCCTGTCACAACTGGCGTAAATAAAAATAAAATACGTCCTATAAAACCAGTTACTCCTAATCCTATTAAAATAACACCGGAGATTATCATTCCTAACTCTAAAATTTGCAGTGTACTATGCAATTGATCTTGTCCGGCAGTTGCATAAGCAAGTACTGTAAATACACCAACCCAAGATCCAGCTGGTCCATCCGCAATTGGAAGTCTATGCCCAATCCATCCTTGTAAGAAAGAAGATATACCAACTACAAAAAACGTACGCTGCATTAAATAAAATATTTCTTCCGTCGTAAGATGAAATAATCCACCAACGACAATTGGTAGTGCGATTGAATTTGCTAATAGAAATATAAACCATTGCAAAGTTCCCATAATATGATTTTGGTTATGTTGATTGTCCAAAATGTCCATCCCTTCTAGCTTTCCTATAAAAAATATATTGTAAGAATAAAAAAGAAGAGTTCTATATTCACAATTAGAACCCTCCCCAAGGTATTTAAACGATTCTTCTACACAAGATTATTTAATTCCAGCTCATTTAAGCTTCCAACAACAATATTTCCTTTATACACAACTAAACTTTTTTCTGTTTGGCGTGCTACCGCTTCAGCAGCGCATGTCGCATTTGTCAAAACAAAGCTCGCTTCATCCCCTACATTCGGCCATACCCGCTTCCCTTCATTATTTAACGTTTCTTTTCCTCCCGTAATAAAGCGAATTGCTTTTCCTAAAGACCTTTCGTCACTCCATCCAAAACGCTCTGCTAATCGATTTGCCTTTTGAAGCATATCACCTGTTCCAAACGGTGACCAATGATCTGTAATGCTATCATTTCCTAATGAAACTTTAACACCTTTTTTATCTAATAACGGAATTGGAATTACTTGTTTACCAATTGGTACTGTTGAAGTAATATCAATATTTACAGCTGCGAGTCTTTCTGCCACTTCTTCAGCCTCTTTATCAGTAACACCACCAAGTCCAAGTGCATGACTAATTGTTACACGCCCTCGCCACCCTGCTTCTTCTGTTAAACTTGCCAATCTCTTCATCGTAAACGTTCCAAGATTATTCTCATCGTGTAAATGAATATCAACATCCGCATTAAATTCTACTGCGATATCCATAATTGTATGTAATGATTTTTCAATATCATTATCCACTGTAGCTGGATCTACTCCTCCGACTAGATGAGCACCCATACGCATCGCCTCTTTCACGAGTTGCACAGAATTACTGCGCAATAATCCATGTTGCGGAAACGCAACAATTCTACTAGACACTCGATTTTTATATGTTTCTAATGCCGCTAACGTCGCCTCCAAATTACCAAGTCCAATAATCGGATCAACATTACAATGCGTTCTAATATTCGTTGCACCATTTCGCAGTAGTAACTCTAGCATATTTTCCGCTCTATCTTGAGCAGTTGCTAATTGCTTTAGTAAAATTTTTTCTTCTTCATTAAAACGTGTAAAAATACTTTCTGCTGGCTTACAAGCTTTCCAGGGGCCACTATAATATGTTTTATCAATGTGAATGTGCATCTCTTCGAAAGCTGGCAACATCAATAAGTGCTTAGCATCAAGCATTACTATATCTTCTTCTTGAACAACCCCTTCTATAATTTTTTTAATTCGTCCATCTTCAATGAGTAAACTACATAATTCTGTTTCTGTTCGCGAAATTCTCTCTTCTTCATATGTATACCTTGATTCAAGCATTACATTAGTCAACCAATATACTGTCATCCCTATTTCCCCACCCTTTATTAAAAATCACCTCATAACTACAAGTTTAATATCCACTGAAAATTAAGACAATTAATATGATCGTCTCTCAAAAAAAAAATGTAATACAACCCCATAGTCTTCTCATAAATTTCCATATAGAATAAAAGTATGCAGTTTGATATAAAAAGGAGTTGATTGGAATATGTCAAAAAAGTTATGTAAATCCGAAACTGATAAAATGCTATTTGGTATATGTGGTGGTTTAGGAGAATATTTTGATATTAGCTCTACTCTTATTCGTATCATTTGGGTTATTGCTGTTTTATGTTTTGGGACAGGATTTTTAGTTTATTTCATTTGTTTATTACTTATGCCACGTTCGTACTAATGGTATCATTTCATATACTTAAGAAGAGCAAATCACCTATAGAATTCTATAGGTGATTTTTTCATGAAGAATATTTCATCGTTAAATGTAATACCGCCACTTCTTCTTCTTCATTTTTATAAACATGCTTCTTATTCGCTTCAAATTGAATAGAGTCAAACTCATTTAATTCGTATACATCGCTTTCTACTTGAATCGATACTTTCCCTTTCATTACTGTTACAAGCTCAATCGCACCTTCATGATGAGCTTCTGGTTCATATATACTATTTGATCGTAAACAAGCACGGTGCATTTCCATCCCTGTTTCTTTCGTATAACGGAACATCGTTTCTAAATGCCACGCTTGTCCTTCATCTACTGCAAATCCTTCTCCACAGCGCGCAACAGCTACAGGTTCTCCAACAACCATCAATCTGGATAAAGGAATTGATAACCCTTTCGTTATTTTCCAAATGACAGCTAGCGTCGGATTTGTTTCCCCTCTTTCAATTTTTCCTAATGTTAATTTACTTACTCCTGTTTTATGAGCTAATTCTTCTAAACTTAATTTCTGTTCATTTCGAATTTGTCTCAATAACTGTCCAACTTGTTGAATGACTTCTTTCGTTTGTATATCTTCATTTTCTTTCATATATAAAACCACCTTAAAGTATAAAATAGTTTACTTTTATTTAATTAAAGTATATCATACTATACATAATTATTTATTTCCGAAAGGAGTGCTATACTTTATGCGCGCAATTTTATTAGGTCTTTTATCATCTGCCTTTTTTTCTGCAACCTTTATTATTAATAGAGCAATGAATGTATCTGGAACGAGCTGGGCTTGGACAGCTTCCTTCCGTTTTTTATTTGCTCTTCCTATTTTATTCCTTATCGTTTTATTTCGCAAAAACTTTAGGGGATTATGGGAAGAATTAAAAAAACATCCATTAGCATGGATCGGATGGGGTTCCGTTGCAGGTATTGGTTTTTATTCTTTATTAAGTTTCGCAGCTGTCTTTTCTCCAGCTTGGCTCGTTGCTGGAACTTGGCAAGTTACGATTTTAGCTGGTTTACTACTATCACCACTATTTTTCGTGAAAATAGAAACAAAATCAGGTACGAAACTTGTACGTGGAAAAATTCCACTTCGTAGCTTATATGTTGCATTATTTATTTTACTTGGTGTAATTTGTATGCAAGCAACTGCAGCAGGCCATATTACAATGACTCAGTTCATTTCAGGTTTTTTACCTGTCGTATTAGCCGCTTTCTTATATCCGTTCGGTAACCGAAAAATGATGGAACTTGTTGGCGGACGCCTTGATACGTTCCAACGTGTATTAGGAATGGCCATTGGAAGTCTTCCTATAACAATTTTGCTTGGTGTATATGGATTTTCTACTACTGGCATTCCAACATCCAGCCAAATGCTTCAAGGGCTTTTATTAGCATTATGTTCCGGCGTTATTGCAACGATGACATTTTTCTTTGCTACTGACTTAGCAAAAGATAACCTCGCCTTACTCGGGGCAGTTGAAGCAACACAAGCTGGAACGATGGTATTTACCGTGCTTGGCGAAATCATTTTCTTAAATGGTTCATTCCCTGGAGGACTTTCCCTCATTGGAATGATTATTATTATGTTAGGAATGGTTGCAAATAGTATTTTAAACCGTTCTGTTCCAGTCGTTAAACAGAAAAAATCAGCATAAAAAAAGGGTATGGTTCTATAGAGATGAACCATACCCTTTTTTATTGTCCCCCTATTTCGCCTTATCAGAATAGTACTTCATTGGCTGTTTATACTAAAACTTATGTTATAATACGTTTCATGCGCATTAATAGGAGGTAAATTATGTTAAAAAAAGCAATCGCTGAATTTATTGGTACATTTGTACTTGTATTATTCGGAACTGGAGTAGCTGTCACTGGCGGCGGAATTGAAGGAATTGGAACATTAGGAATCGCTATGGCTTTCGGTCTATCTATTGTAGCTATGGCATATAGCATCGGAACAATTTCTGGATGTCACATTAACCCAGCAGTATCAATAGCTATGTTCATCAACAAACGAATGAACGCTATGGAACTTTGTTATTATGTATTAGCTCAAATTTTAGGTGGTTTATTAGGAACTGCAACGTTAGTAACAATTTTAAAATCTGCTAAAACACCTTTAGATAATTTAGGACAAAATGGTTTCGGAACTCTTGGTTTATCTGGAGCATTTTTAGTTGAGTTCATTTTAACTTTCGTATTCATTTTAGTTATCGTCGCTGTAACAGGTAAAAAAGGCAGTTCTTCTTTAGCGGGACTAGTAATTGGTTTCACATTAGTTTTAATTCACTTATTAGGAATTCCGTTAACTGGAACATCTGTTAACCCAGCTCGTAGTATCGCACCAGCTTTATTTGTTGGTGGAGAAGCACTTTCTCAACTATGGGTATTCATCGTAGCACCAATTCTTGGTGGTATCTTCGCAGCTATCGTAGGTAAATTCATTTTAAATACTGAAAAATAGAATTTTCAATATTTCTGAATAAAAAAAGGCGAGCCCTCATTATGAGGAAGCTCGCTTTTTTATTCTTTCATTTTAGACTTTAAATTTGTAACTAATTGATCTACCGTTACATTTGCAAGTACGTTTTCCATCGCTTCTTGCGCTTGCATTAAAATAATTTCTAATACTGATTGAATATTAGCTCCTACTGGACATTCAATGTTGGGATTTTCATGGAAGGAAAATAGCTGTCCTTCTTCTACAACTTCCACTGCTTTATATACATCAAGTAATGTAATTTCTTCTAAATCTCGAGCAAGTGTCGTACCACCTTTACCAGCTTGTACATCAACAAGTCCTGCTCTCTTCAACATTCCTGTAATGCGACGAATCACAACTGGATTTGTATTCACACTACCGGCAATCCATTCAGAGGTACAGCGAGAGTTTCGATCTATCGCAAGTAATGTCAGCATATGAACACCTACTGTAAAACGACTACTAATCCCCATCTGCACACCCTCCTTTTTATTCATTCTATTAAAAGACAACTCTTATTATTATATACTATTTTTAATTTATACATAAAGAAAAAGCATGATTTCAATAGGAAATCATGCTTTTCTCTCATTATTGACGCTTTATAAATTTCGCTAAATCTTTAAATTTAACTTTATCTGAGTAATTCATTACGCCGTTTACGTAAATGCGGCTTGTAACAGCATTTAATACCGCAATTGTCGCCAATAAGACCGCTAATGTTATCGTAATTTCTAGCATACCTGCTTCACCAGCTACAATACGTGAGAAGGTAACCATCGGTGTAAAAAATGGAACGTAAGAACTTACAACAACGATAGTACTATTCGGATCACTTAATGATTTAATACTAATGAAGAATGCAGCCATAATTAAAATCATTACCGGGAAAGATACAGCTTGTAAATCCTCCGTCTTAGACACGACAGCTCCAGCAGCAGCATACATCATCGCATATAGTAAATATCCCGTAATGAAATAAACAAGAAACATGCTGATAACCTTTGCATCTAATTTCGTAAAGTCAATTGGAATACCAAATAGTGAGGCACTTTCTAAATCAACCCAACCCAACAAATATGGAATAAGATAACCACACGCCAATATGACAAGTTGCAATAACGCCGTTGAAACAACCGCTAAAATTTTCGCATACATCATCGTAAGAGGCTTCACTTTCGGAAGCATTACTTCCATTACACGTGACGCCTTTTCAGATGCAATATTCATTGCGATTGTATTTCCGAACGCTACAATAAACATATATAAAGCAAATGTAAAGAAATAGGCAATTCCGAAAGAAGATGTACGATCTTTTATCGCTTCTTGCTTTACTTGAATTTCTGTTTGTAATTGCTGTGCAATTTCTGGTGAAACATTATTTTTTGCAATCGTCACCATCGTATATTGTTGCTTTAAATATCCTGCCATAATTGCGGAAGTTGCTTGGCTTGGAAATCCATTATACATATATGTAATCGATGGAGCCCCACCCTTTTCCGTCACATGGAATAGACCATCTAAATCGCCATCTTCTACTTGCTTATGCAGTTTATCAAAATCATCCTTTGAACCCAGTGTTATTTTTGCTGATGGCAATAGCTTATTTAGCTCATCTTTTTGTACTTTATATGTGGAACTCTCTACTACAACTGCAATTTTATCTTTATCCTTATTTTTATCATCGCCTGAAGTAAAATGATTAAATGCAAAAATCCCAAACACAACTAAAAATAAAATCGCACTCGTAATTAATGATTTTTTAGATAAAAACGCTTCCCTAAAATAAAATGAAAATACGTGAGAAAATTTACGCATCGTTATTTCGCCCTCTCTACAAAGATTTCGTTTAACGTCGGCTCTAACATTTTAAATTGTCGTAAGCTAACACCTTGCTCTTGCAACTGTTGCAAAATCTCGAGAGCTTCCGCATCGCCTTGTACTTTCACATAAAGAAGGCCTTGTTGTTTTTCATACGATACATGTATAGCTTCTAATCCCTTTTCATTCTCTACTGTATCTTCAATCGTTAAATTACGGAAACCGTATTCTTTCTTAATATCACTTAGCTGTCCTTTTACGACTGCTTCACCTTTTTTCAAAATACATACATGTTGGCAAAAAGCCTCTACTTGTTCCATACGATGACTTGATAAAATAATCGTCTTTCCGCTCTGTACTTGTTCTTCAATAATACTAGCTAACATCCCGGCATTAACTGGATCAAGGCCACTGAATGGTTCATCTAAAATGAGAAGTTCCGGATTATGAAGAAGAGCAGCAATTAATTGGATTTTTTGCTGATTCCCTTTTGAAAGCTCTCCAGCCGTTTTAAATTTATATTCTGGTATCGCTAAACGCTCTAACCAGTGATCAATAGCGTGATCTACTTCTTTCTTCGACATCCCTTCTAATCTACCAAAATATCGCAGCTGGTCTATTACTCTACTTTTTGTATATAAACCTCTTTCTTCTGGTAAATACCCAATTGTTACGCCACTATTCCCAAATGCTTTTCCATCCCACGTAATCGAACCTTCATTAGGCGTTAATAATCCGAGAAGCATTTTGATTGTTGTTGTTTTCCCTGCACCATTTCGTCCAAGTAACCCTAGTACTTCACCTTTTGGTAACGAAATTTGTAAACCGTTAACAGCTTTTGATTCCCCAAATTGTTTCGTTAAGTTTTGAATTTGTAAACTCAAAGTTTAAAGCCTCCCCTTTAGTATCATTCGTACTCTCTTTCAAAGACTATGTTTATTCAAGACAAAATATAGCGCTACACTTCATCCTCTTATATGTAAACACCGTCATTAATCCATCATTTGTTCTATTTAGTTAAAATTGTAAATAATAAAGCGCTCTTTGTCAATTATAATTGTCATTACGACAATTAAACTTGTCAAAACAACTGTTATTATTTTGCTCATCTTTCTAATATAGGACATACTACTATATATATAAAAGACAATATGCAAATGTTCATATAAAAATATTATATTTTAATATATAATATAAAATGATTTTCTAACATCAAGGAGGATACATATGAAGATGAAGAGGGGCATTACCACTTTATTATCTGTAGCGGTTCTATCTACATCACTTGTAGCATGTTCAGGAACACCAGAGAAAACAGTGGCGAAAGAAGAGAAAGTAAAATTAACAGAACAACAATTAATGGCTGATTTATGGTATCAAACAGCCGGTGAAACGAAAGCACTTTACTACCAAGGGTACAACATTGGTCAATTAAAACTTGATGCAGTTCTTGCAAAAGGGACAGAGAAAAAACCTGCTATCGTACTTGATTTAGACGAAACTGTTTTAGATAACAGTCCTCATCAAGCAATGAGCGTAAAAACAGGCAAAGGTTATCCTTACAAATGGGATGATTGGATTAACAAAGCTGAGGCTGAAGCCCTTCCAGGCGCAATTGATTTCTTAAAATATACAGAGTCTAAAGGTGTAGATATTTACTATATCTCAAATCGTAAAACGAACCAACTAGATGCAACAATTAAAAATCTTGAGCGTGTAGGTGCTCCTCAAGCAACGAAAGAACATATATTACTACAAGATCCGAAAGAAAAAGGAAAAGAAAAACGCCGTGAACTCGTTTCTCAAACTCATGATATTGTCTTATTCTTCGGTGATAACTTATCTGATTTCACAGGTTTTGATGGAAAATCTGTAAAAGATCGTAACCAAACAGTAGAAGATTCAAAAGTACAATTTGGTGAGAAATTCATTATTTTCCCGAATCCAATGTATGGCGATTGGGAAGGCGCTTTATATGATTATGATTTCAAAAAATCAGATGCAGAAAAAGATAAAATCCGTCGCGACAACTTAAAATCATTTGAAGTAAAATAAAGAGGATGGCATTCGCCATCCTCTTTATTTTGCTTTCTCTGTTAAAGGCAAGATAAATACTTCCACACGTCTATTCTTTGCCTTTCCTTCTTGTGTATCGTTTGGAGCAATCGAACGGTATTCTCCGTAACCAATCGCACTAAATTTTTCTGGTTGTAATTCTTTATTTTGCAGTAATACTTGCATAAAATTAACTGCCCGCTGCGTACTTAATTCCCAATTCGACGCAAACTGTGCATTGGCAATAGGGACATTATCCGTATGACCGGATACTGTAATTTCACGAGGTGACGCTGAAACAAGTAAGCTAGACATTTCTTTTGCAATCCCTAAAGATTCTAATTTCACATCTGCTTTCCCCGAATCAAACAGTATATTTTCTAATATTGTCACCATTAATCCCTTTTCAGTTAATTTAGTTTGAAAAGAAGAGGATAATTGTTTTTCATTAATATATTGATCAATCTTTTTTTGTAATGCTTTCAATTCATCCATCTCTTTTTTTTCTTTAGCTCTAGCTTCTTCTTGTTTTTTTGCTTGTTCTGCCTCAAGGCTACTTGCCGATAATTCTTTTTCATCATTTGGCTTTTGATCACTTAAAAATTCTTTGTTACCTGTTCCCCCGGCTAATTCACTTCGAAAAGCAACTGCCATCTGTTTAAACTTCGCAGCATCTATACTACTCATTGCGAATAAAACGATAAACAATGCAAATAACAACGTTAACATATCAGAATATGGGATTAACCACGTTTCATCGATATGCTCATCATGTTTTTTCTTTTTGCCTCTTCTATTTTTCTTACTCCGCATTTTTTTCTGCTCCTTTTTCTAGCTTTTTACGCTCAGTTGCAGAAAGTGCACCTAAAATGCGGTTCTTCATAATAAACGGATATGTACCTTCTTGTAACATTAATAAACAATCAATGATTAAACGTTTTTTCTCAATTTCAGCTGAAGATTTTTGCTTTAACTTATTTGCAAATGGATGCCATAATACATACCCTGAAAAAATACCAAAAATCGTTGCAATAAATGCACCCGAAATAGCATGACCTAACTTTTCAATATCAGTTAAGTTACCAAGCGCAGCTACAAGACCGATAACAGCACCTAAAACTCCTAATGTCGGTGCATACGTACCAGCTTGTGAAAAAATAGCAGCTCCCTTTGCATGTCTTTCTTCAATTGCCTCTAATTCAGATTCCAAAATTTGCTCTAAATCTTCTGCGGATACGCCATCAATCACAAATTTCATACCGCGCAAAAGAAATTCATCTTGAATTTTGTCCAATTGTTGCTCTAAAGACAAAATACCGTATTTTCTACTTTCAGATGTCCAATGAACAAATAATTCTAGCAACTGTTCATAACTTAAATCCTTTTTATTTGAACCAAAAAGAACTTTAAATAGTTTTGGAACCCTTTTTAGTTGATTCATCGGAAATGCAATACATACTGCAGCAAATGTACCGATAAAAATAATTAATGCTGCGGCAGGATTTAATAAGGCTGTTACGTCAGCGCCCTTGACGACCATCCCTACTACCACTGCTAAAAATCCTAAAATAAGTCCAATAATTGTTGCAAAATCCATTCCCATTCACTCCTAGTCTATACAAGAAGTTCTTTATTCTCGATAATCGCTACATCTTCTTATGTATATATATTACATAAAAAATGCAATTCATGAAAGATAAGAAATGAATTATATAAAAAAATACTACAAATTCACACATTTTCTGACATTTTCTTTGCATTTCTATTACGTTATGACTCTTATATTTCTTTTCCAACAAACTAGACTTATAATAAAAAAAGATACATATTTTATTAAGAAGGGACTGTGATTACAAGGCATTATGAAAAAGATAATAATTATTTCTGCCACTACTATTGTAATCGGTATCACATCTTTCGCTTACTTTGGTTCTAAATCACCACTACATAATGAAGCGAAAGCTGTCGAAAGTCAAAAACATAATAACCACCCAAAAGAAGAGATTCCTGCTTTTCCAAAAGCTGATCATAATGCAAAGAAAATAGACAATGACTTTTCAGTTGTAACAAATCCAAAATCTAATCTTGTCTTAATTAATAAACATCGAAAACTACCAGATGGATACACTCCTGAAGACTTAACAAGACCAAACGTACCATTCACTAGTCCAAAAGATAAAGAAAAAACGCTACTACGCAAAGATGCTGCAGAAGCACTTGAAAACATGTTCAAAGCTGCAAAAAAAGAAGGGATTGATCTTACAGCTGTATCTGGTTATCGTTCATACAAACGTCAAAAATCGTTGCATGATACATACGTTAGACGTCAAGGAAAAGCTGAAGCTAATTCAGTAAGCGCAATTCCTGGTACAAGTGAACACCAAACGGGTTTAGCAATGGATATTAGTTCAAAAACAGCTAAATTTCAATTAGAGCCTATCTTCGGAGAGACAGCAGAAGGAAACTGGGTCGCGGAACACGCTCATAAATTCGGCTTTGTCATTCGTTACTTAGAAGATAAAACAGATACAACAGAATATGCATATGAACCATGGCACTTACGCTACGTTGGTAATCCATACGCTACATACCTATATAAACATCACTTAACATTAGAAGAAGCAATGGAAGACAAAAAATAAGAGAGCAAATTGCTCTCTTATTTTTCTTTCACTCTATCATTGTAGTAATTTCTTCTTCCATTCTTCAGGCCATGGTTCGCCTCTTCCTGTTTTTTTCGACGCTTGAACCATCATTCCACGACCTACTAAACAAACCTCTCCTTCTGCATTCTTCACCATATAATGTAAATCCAAAGAAGAATTCCCAACCGATCCTGCCTTTACATACACCTTCAACTGTTCATCATAATATATTTGCTTAATAAAATTACATTGTAAATCCGCAACAACGATCATCGTGTCTGATGATGTATGTGTCCACTCTTGCATAAATCCAAGTTCTTTAAACAACGCGATACGAGCTTCTTCAAAATAAGTAAAAGCAACGACATTATTTACATGTCCAAACATATCTACTTCACCAAAACGAACCTTTACAGGATTGTAAAATAAAAAACCACTTTCCCATTTCTCGAAGTCTTCAATATAAGAAATTCTCTTCAACGTTATCTCCTCTTCCTCTCAAAAAAACAGAATAAACTGAAAAATACAGTTATAAATATTGCCCCTTCAAGATGAAGAGGCAATATTTATTAATAGTTATTATCGCTACCAAAGAAATCTTTGAACGATTGAATTGTTGTATCACGGTTTAATGCCGCAATTGAAGTTGTTAAAGGAATACCCTTCGGACATGATTGCACACAGTTTTGAGAGTTACCACAGTTCGCTAGTCCTCCATCTCCCATAATTGCACGTAAGCGATCTGCTTTATGCATTTCACCCGTTGGATGTGAGTTGAATAAGCGAGCTTGTGATAACGGCGCTGGTCCAATAAAGTCAGACTTACTGTTTACGTTTGGACATGATTCTAAGCAAACACCACATGTCATACATTTTGAAAGCTCATAAGCCCATTGACGCTTTTTCTCAGGCATTCTTGGTCCTGGACCTAGGTCATACGTACCATCAATTGGAATCCAAGCTTTAACGCGTTTTAGAGCATTAAACATGCGACTGCGGTCAACTTGTAAATCACGTACAACTGGGAATGTCTTCATCGGCTTTAAGCGAATTGGCTGTTCTAATTGATCAATAAGAGCCGTACATGATTGACGTGGCTTTCCGTTAATAACCATTGAACATGCTCCGCATACTTCCTCTAAGCAGTTCATATCCCATGCAATCGGAGTTGTTTGATTCCCTTTTGAATCAACAGGATTACGACGAATTTCCATAAGCGCCGAAATAATATTCATATTCGGACGATATGGAATTTCAAACTCTTGGTCAAACGCTTGTGCATCTGGTCCATCTTGTCTCGTAATGATGAGGCGGATTGTTTTCTCAGACATGTTGTTTATCCCCCTTCTCTTCACCCTTAGCAGCTACATCATGTTTTGAAGAATAATCACGTTTACGTGGTTTAATTAATGAAACATCAACGTCTTCGTAATGGAATGCTGGTGCATTTCCTTCTCCTTCAAATTTTGCCATCGTAGTTTTTAAGAAGTTTGCATCATCACGATTTGGGAATTCAGGTTTGTAATGCGCCCCGCGGCTCTCATTACGGTTATATGCGCCAATTGTAATAACACGTGCTAACTCAAACATATTTGCAAGTTGACGTGTAAATGAAGCACCTTGGTTACTCCATCTCGCTGTATCGTTAATGTTAATACGTTTGTAACGAGCCATTAACTCTTCAATTTTCGCATCTGTTTCTAATAACTTTTTATTTTCACGAACTACTGTAACGTTATCTGTCATCCATTCTCCAAGCTCTTTATGAAGAACATATGCATTTTCATTACCATCCATCGTTAAAATATTGTTAAATTTCTCTGTTTCGATTAATTCATTTTGCTCATATACAGTAGACGAAACAGCATCTGATGATTTAGAAAGACCTTTCATATATTCAATTGCGTTTGGTCCTGCTACCATACCACCATAAATTGCTGATAATAGTGAGTTTGCACCAAGGCGGTTACCACCGTGCATAGAATAATCACACTCACCTGCTGCAAATAAACCTGGAATACTCGTCATTTGCTTATAGTCAACCCATAGTCCGCCCATTGAATAGTGAACAGCTGGGAAGATTTTCATTGGTAGTTTACGAGGATCATCACCTGTAAATTTCTCATAGATTTCAATGATTCCACCAAGTTTAATATCTAGTTCTTTCGGATCTTTATGAGAAAGATCTAAGTACACCATGTTTTCACCGTTAATACCTAGTTTTTGCTCTACGCAAACATCAAAGATTTCACGCGTTGCGATATCACGAGGTACAAGGTTTCCGTAAGCCGGATATTTTTCTTCTAAGAAGTACCATGGCTTACCATCTTTATATGTCCAAACACGTCCACCTTCACCACGTGCAGATTCACTCATAAGACGTAATTTATCGTCTCCTGGAATTGCCGTTGGGTGAATTTGAATGAACTCACCATTTGCATAATATGCGCCTTGCTGATATACAGCAGACGCTGCTGTACCTGTATTAATAATGGAGTTTGTTGATTTTCCGAAAATGATACCAGGGCCCCCTGTTGCCATAATCACGGCATCAGCTCCGAAACTTTTAATCTCCATAGTTTGTAAGTCTTGTGCAACGATTCCTCGGCACACACCTTCATCATCAACAACAGCTCGTAAGAAATCCCAACCTTCATATTTCGTTACAAGTCCTGCTACTTCATGACGACGTACTTGCTCATCTAATGCGTAAAGTAATTGCTGTCCAGTTGTTGCACCAGCGAATGCTGTACGGTGATGTTGTGTTCCACCAAATCGACGGAAATCAAGAAGTCCTTCTTCCGTACGGTTGAACATAACACCCATACGGTCCATTAAATGAATGATACCAGGTGCTGCTTCACACATTGCTTTAACTGGTGGTTGGTTCGCTAAGAAGTCCCCACCATAAATTGTATCGTCAAAGTGGATCCACGGAGAATCCCCTTCACCTTTCGTATTTACGGCACCGTTAATTCCGCCCTGAGCACATACAGAATGTGAACGTTTTACTGGTACTAAAGAAAACAGTTCAACATTCACTCCTGCTTCTGCCGCTTTAATCGTTGCCATTAAGCCAGCCAAGCCACCGCCGACTACTATAAGTTTCCCTTTCATGCTCTCCCACTCCTTACTGATTTGCTAGCTGTGGATCGATGAACGCTAATAATGCACTCACACCTACATAAGATAGACCTAAGAAAATAGCTAATGTTACATAAGTAGAGATTCTTTGTGAACGTGGAGATACTGTAATTCCCCAGCTGATGCAGAATGTCCATAGTCCATTTGCAAAGTGGAAAATTGTTGAAACAACACCAACTAAGTAGAATGCAAACATAGCTGGATTGTTTAAAATATCTGCCATCATATCATAGTTTACCTCTTTACCTAACATTGCTTGAATACGAGTTTCCCAGACGTGCCAAGAAATGAAAATCAGCGTAACGATACCTGAAATTCTTTGGAAGACGAACATCCAGTTACGGAAATAACCGTAAGAAACCGCATTGTTCTTAGCTGTAAATGCAATATATAAGCCATATATAGCATGGTACAGTATCGGTAAAAAGATGATGAAAATTTCTAGCGCATACCGGAATGGAAGGAGCTCCATAAAGCCTGCAGCTTTGTTAAAAGCCTCTGCTCCTCTTGTTGCAAAGTTGTTTACAATTAGATGTTGCGTCAAAAAGACACCAACCGGGATGACCCCCATTAATGAGTGCCACTTACGAAACGTATACTCGCGGCCTTTCATGTCCCCATTACCCCCTTGAATGTTTGACTGCTGTTTTCAGATTAATTTATAACAATAATGTTTTTTCACTATTGGCATAAGAAAAACTGAAAAAATTATTCGAAATATTTCAGCATAATTTGATAACAAGTTCATTTTACCCCTATTTTTGTCGAAGCGTCAAGAAAACGTATACATAATTTGCATATAATTTGCCAATTCTTTTTTTCTTCTCAGATATTGAGATTTCCCTAAAGAAAAATCTGTTTTTATAAATGAAAAATGTTATATAATAATCCCTATAGAAAGAGGGGAATATTGTGAGTAAAAATACAATCGATATAACATCTTTAGAAGATGTTTCATTGAACGCCTTCGCTTATGAATTGCTACGTGAAGAATTACTACCTGATTTAATCGGCAACGATTTAGATGGTATTTTATACTGGTCTGGTAGAAACCTTGCAAGAAAATATCCGCTAGAAACAATTGAAGAAGTCATTCAGTTCTTTGAAAAGGCTGGCTGGGGCACTTTAAGCATTATTGAACATAAGCGTCGTGAAATGCAGTTCCAACTTAAAGGCACACTCATTGCAGAACGTCAAAAACAAAAAAGGCATTCTTCTTATCAACTAGAAGCTGGATTCATCGCTGAACAAATTCAAAAGCAACGGAACGTCGTTGCAGAGTCATATGAAGAAAAGAAAAAACGTTCTGACTCTATTACATTTCTTGTGAAATGGGATATAAAAGATCTCATTGAAGTGTAAGCATTACCTACAGTCAACTAGACATATCAGTTTAGTTGACTTTTTTGTATTTTCATTCACGTCAATTTATTTTAAATATTCAGAAATTATAACAAAAAATAGAAGACATTGTAAACTACAACGTCTTCTTATCTGTTAAATACGTATAAATCGTCTCTGCAACATTTTTTGGCATACCTGCTTCGACAAATTCTGCTACAGAAGCTTCTTTCATCTTCTTTAATGAACCAAAATGTTTTAACAATACCTTTTTCCGTTTATCACCGATTCCTGGAATGTCATCCAATGCTGATTGAATGACAGATTTCCCGTGTAATTGACGATGGAATGTAATCGCAAATCGATGCACCTCGTCTTGAATACGCTGCAATAAATAAAATTCTTGGCTATTTCTCTCAAGCACCACAGGTTCCGGGGGATCTCCAATAATTAAATGGGAGGTTTTATGTTTGTCATCTTTTACAAGACCTGCCATCGGAATATATAATCCGAGCTCATTCTCTAAAATATCACTTGCAGCCGCCAAGTGGCCTTTTCCGCCATCAATAATAATCAAATCCGGTAAAGGTAAATTTTCTTTAAGCGCCCTTGTATAACGGCGTCTCACAACTTCCCTCATAGACTCATAATCATCTGGCCCTTGAACCGTTTTAATTTTATATTTCCTATATTCTTTCTTCGCTGGTTTCCCATCGATAAAAGCAATCATTGCAGAAACGGGATTTGTTCCTTGAATATTTGAGTTATCAAACGCTTCAATACGATACGGTGTTTCAATTCCAAGCTGCTTCCCTAAATGATCTACCGCTTTAATCGTTCGTTCTTCATCACGTTCGATTAAGTAAAACTTCTCTTCAAGAGCAATTTTTGCGTTTTTATTTGCTAATTCTACAAGGTCTTTTTTCTTACCACGTTTCGGCTGTGTCGCTTCCACTTCTAAAAAGCGCTCTACTAATTCCGAGTCTATACTTCCTGGAACGACAATTTCCTTCGGCTTAAAATGACTACTGTTTTCATAAAATTGGCCGATAAACGTTAAAAAGCCCTCTTCTGGTTCATCGTAAATCGGAAACATAGAAACATCACGTTCAATTAGCTTGCCTTTTCGAACGAAGAAAACTTGAACACACATCCATCCTTTATCCACTGCATATCCAAACACATCGCGATCCACTAAGTCACTCATAATCATCTTTTGTTTTTCCATAATCGCATCAATATGAGCAATTTGATCACGCAACTCTTTTGCACGTTCAAACTCTAGTTTCTCTGAGGCCTCATACATTTTTATTTCTAATTCTGAACGAACTTCTTTATGCCCACCATTTAAAAACTTAATAATTTCATCTACAATTTCTTTATTTTGTTCTTCCGTCACTTCTTTCACACAAGGCGCTAGACATTGACCCATATGATAATACAAACAAACTTTATCTGGCATATTCGTGCATTTCCGAAGTGGATACATACGATCTAGCAGTTTTTTCGTTTCATGAGCAGATTGTGCATTTGGATAAGGACCAAAATACTTTCCTTTATCCTTTTTTACATTTCGAGTAATGAGTAAGCGCGGTTGTTTCTCCGCTGTAATTTTAATAAAAGGATATGTTTTATCATCTTTTAATTGAATATTATATTTCGGATCATATTTTTTAATTAGATTTAACTCTAAAATAAGTGCTTCTAAATTCGAAGAGGTTACAATATATTCAAAATCAACAATTTCTCCTACAAGCCGCAGTGTTTTCCCATCATGTGAACCAGTAAAGTACGAGCGCACACGATTTTTAAGCACTTTTGCCTTTCCGACATATATAACCGTTCCTTGCTTATCTTTCATTAAATAACAACCAGGTTGATCTGGTAAAATAGCCAACTTTTCTTTCAAATGTTCGTGCACTCGTCTCCCTCCATTTCTACATGCTTAGCATTTTTATTTTCACTTGAAAACATACTATGCCAAAACACCCAACATACGTTCCTTTATTGTAACGGAAAGGATCTAAAAAAGAAAATAAAAAAAGCTACCATTTGGTAGCTTTTTTTATTTTAGAAGTGTTTAGAAACTAATTCTACTAACGCTTCTTTCGGTTTGTAACCTAACGCTTGATCAACTACTTTACCGTCTTTTAATACGAAAAGAGCTGGAATACTCATTACTTCGAATTGACGAGCAGTTTCTTGGTTTTCATCAACATCTACTTTTACTACTTTTACTTTTTCGCCTAATTCTGCATCGATTTCCTCTAATACAGGAGCGATCATTTTACAAGGTCCACACCAAGGTGCCCAGAAATCTAATAATACAACACCTTCGCTAGTTTCAGCTGCGAAGCTTTGGTCATTTGCGTTTACAATTGCCATTTTATTTCCTCCTTCAAGTATATTCTACCAAGAGTATATCATTAACTTATATACGTGGCGAATAATATGTATCGTTATGTATTGTAACAAAAAAATGTTCCTTTATACTATATAAAAATACGGATTAAATACTAAAAAGATGAGAGACAGGGGATCTCTCACCTTTTTCTATATATAGGGGTACTTCACTTGGAACTCAAGGGTACTTAAATCATGAATGTACTTTTAACTTTTTAAACTCTTCTGTTAAAAGAGGTACAACTTCGAACAAGTCACCGACAATACCGTAGTCAGCTACTTTGAAGATACTTGCTTCTGGATCTTTATTAATCGCAACGATTATTTTTGAGTTAGACATACCTGCTAAATGCTGAATCGCACCAGAAATACCACATGCAATGTATAAGTCTGGCGTAACAACTTTACCAGTTTGACCAATTTGTAATGAGTACTCACAGTATTCAGCGTCACAAGCACCACGAGATGCCCCAACAGCGCCGCCTAGTACGTCAGCTAACTCTTTTAATGGTTTAAATCCTTCTTCACTCTTCACACCGCGTCCGCCAGCGATAATAACTTTCGCTTCAGAAAGATCAACACCTTCTGCTGTTTTACGGACAACATCCTGAATGATTGTACGTAAATCTTTCACATCAACTGTAATAGAAGATACGTCACCGCTGCGAGACTCATCTTTTTCCAGAGTTGCAATGTTATTTGGACGCACTGTCGCAAATAAGATGCCGTCTGTTACAATCTTCTTCTCGAATGCTTTACCAGAGTAAATCGGACGAGTGAAGATAACATTTCCACCTTCAACCTCTAAAGCAGTTACGTCAGAAACTAAACCAGCTTCAAGCTTCGCTGCTAATTTTGGTGATAAATCTTTACCAAGTGCTGTATGTCCAAAGACAATACCTTCTGGATTTTCTTCAGCATGTACAGCTAAAAACGCTTGTGCATAACCATCAGATGTATATGATTTTAATTTATCATTTTCAACTGTCACAACGCGATCTGCACCGTAATGAATCAATTCATTTGCAAAAGAGGCAACGCTGTCTCCAACTAGAAGACCTACTACTTCACCGCCTTCTGCAATTGTTTTTGCTGCTGCTACCGCTTCAAACGAAACGTTACGTAGCGATCCATCACGAACTTCACCCATTACTAATACTTTACGAGCCATAGATTTTCCCTCCTGCATATATAATTTCGTATTTTATTAGATTACTTTCGCTTCTGTATGGAGCAACGATACAAGTTCTTTTACTTGATCTTGCAGCTCGCCTTGTAACACTTTTCCTGCATCTTTCTTAGGAGGCAAATAGATTTCAATTGTTTTTGTCTTTGCTTCCACATCATCTTCTTCTAAATCTAAATCATCTAATTCTAATTCTTCTAGTGGCTTTTTCTTCGCTTTCATAATACCTGGAAGCGATGGATAACGAGGTTCATTTAAACCTTGCTGTGCTGTTACTAACACTGGTAATGAAGTTGCAATCACTTCTGTATCACCTTCAACATCACGCTCAATCTTCACATTTGTACCGTCAATTTCAAGTTTTGTAATTGTCGTTACATACGGAATATTTAACGCTTCAGCTACGCGTGGACCTACTTGTCCAGATGCACCATCAATTGCAACGTTTCCACCTAAAATTAGATCTGCATCTTTATCTTTTAAATATTCAGCAAGCACTTTTGCTGTCGTGAACTGGTCACCATTTTCTACATCATCTTCAATATTAATTAATACCGCTTTATCACAGCCCATCGCTAATGCAGTACGAAGTTCTTTCTCACTATCTTCGCCACCGACTGTTACAACTGTAACTTCTCCACCTTGTGCGTCTCTTACTTGAATTGCTTCTTCAATTGCATATTCATCGTAAGGGTTGATGATGAATTCCGCTTCGCCATCGTAAATTGCACCGTTTTTAATTACGATTTTTTCTTCTGTATCAAATGTTCGTTTCATGAGTACGTAGATGTTCATTCCATTTACCCCCTTGTTTTTCAGAAAGATTCTATCAATTTTAATTTTCTGTTAATTTATATTAAAAAAATAATTGAACTACCTGCCACTAAATGAAGGTTTACGCTTTTCTAAAAATGCAGCTACACCTTCTCTTCCATCTTCACTCGTAAATACTTCACCAAAAATTTGTGATTCACGTTGTACACCTTCATAGTAATGAGACGATTTGGTCGTTTGCAATAACTCTAGTACAGCACGAGTTGTTGCTGGACTTTTTCCAGCAATTTGTTTTGCGACTTTAAGCGTATCATCTAAAAGTGATTCTTCAGAGAACAATCCGTTAACAAGTCCCCATTTCAATGCTTCTGCACCAGTAATTGGTGTACTTGTTAACATCATTTCACAAGCTTTTGCTTTCCCAACATAACGTGGTAAGCGCTGTGTACCTGCAAAGCCAGGAATTAATCCAAGTGTTAATTCAGGTAAACCAAGTTTTGCACTTTCAGTTGCAAAGCGCATGTGGCAAGACATAGCAAACTCAAGGCCGCCGCCCAGTGCCGCTCCATGAATTGCCGCAATAACTGGTTTTGAACATTTTTCAACACGCTCAAACGTAACTTGTCCAAGCTGTGCTAATTCTGTTGCTTGCTTCGCTTCAGTAACAGATGTAAATTCTTTAATATCTGCTCCTGCTGAGAAGAAACGTCCTTCACCGTGAATAACAACAACACGAATGTTATCATCCTTTTCCACTTGATCAATTAATTCAGTAACGTCATGCATAACTTGTGAAGACATCGCATTTGCTGGTGCATGATTTAACGTCGCCACCGCGATATGATCTTCAACTCTTACAGATAGGAATTTCAACATGATCCCTCCCATTATTGACGATAACCACAAGCTGCAATGAGTAGCCCATGTACCGTTTTTGAAAGTGCGACCAGATCATACTTATGATCGCTCATTACCCAATTGGTCACAACTTCATCTACTGTTCCAAAGATCATTTGTCTTGCCACGCGAACATTTAAATCTGCTTGAAATTCACCTTGTTTTATACCAGTCTCTAAAATCTCATCCATAACTTGTAAGTAGCCTTTTAATACTTCATTTATTTTAAGGCGCAAGTCTTGATTGGACTGCCTGAGCTCTAATTGCGTAACGATAGCAAGGGGATCATTTTGTGACAACAGCAAGAAGTGCGTTTCTACCAACATGAATAACTTCGATACAGCGCTTTCAATTCCTGCTGTTTTTTGACGAATTGTTTCGACAAAATCTCCCATCTTCTCTTGGAATAAGGATATTAATATATCTTCTTTATTTTTAAAATATAAATAAATCGTGCCATCAGCTACCCCAGCTTGCTTTGCGATTTTAGAAACTTGCGCTTGGTGGTACCCATTCTCCGCAATCACAATGACTGCCGCATCAATAATTTGATTGTATTTCGGTCTATTTTTCTTCACTTTACTGTCCCCTTCAAGAAGATGACTGAATGAATAGTCATTCATATTCTTATAATACTGACTATTTAGAAAAGTGTCAATCCTATTTTTTCAAAAAGAAAGGGCCTTAGCCCGTTTGCTCATCCTCATTCTTTCTCTTCTCTTCATCCATTAAAACACGGCGTAAAATTTTCCCTACTGTCGTTTTCGGCAATTCATCTCTAAACTCATATACTTTCGGCACTTTATAAGCCGCTAAATATTTACGTGCAAACTGATTTAATTCTTCCTCAGAGCACTCCGTACCTTCTTTTAACACAACAAATGCTTTAACTGTCTCTCCTCTGTACGGATCTGGAACTCCAATTGTCACTACTTCTTGCACTTTTTCATGCTCATATAATACTTCTTCAACTTCACGAGGATACACATTAAATCCACTCGCGACAATCATATCTTTCTTGCGATCTTTTACATAGAAGAATCCATCTTCATCCATGTATCCAACGTCACCTGTATGGAGCCAGCCATCTTGCAATACAGCCGCTGTTTCCTCTGGCTTATTCCAGTATCCTTTCATAATTTGAGGACCTTTCACTACAATTTCCCCTATTTCTCCTGGTGGTAATGCCTCACCAGTTTCAAGTGACATAATGATTGCCTCTGTATCTGGCCACGGAACTCCAATGCTACCCGGCACTCGCTTTTCCCATAAAAAATTACTATGTGTAACCGGAGATGATTCTGTTAAACCATATCCCTCTACTAGTTTACCACCTGTAACTTTTTCGAACTTTTCCTGTACTTCTACTGGCAGTGGTGCTGATCCACTAATACAAGCACGAATAGAAGAAATATCGTATTCTTTTAAAAGCGGGCTATTTAAAAGAGCGATATAAATAGTTGGAGCCCCTGGAAACAATGTCACTTTATGCTTCTTAATCGCTTCAAAAACCATTTTCATATCAAACTTTGGAATAAGGACCATTTTGTATCCTTGCATAATACTTAAATTCATAACAGCTGTCATACCATACACATGGAAAAATGGAAGAACCCCAAGGACGACTTCTTCACCTTCGTTACAATTATATAGCCAATGCACTCCCATCAAAGTGTTAGAAACGAGGTTTTTATGCGTTAACATAACTCCTTTTGGAAATCCGGTTGTTCCTCCTGTGTACTGTAAAAGAGCTAGATCATTTTCAGGATCACAAGGCACCTCAACATTCGTATTCACTTCTTTTTCTACTGAATTCCAAAGATGAATCGTTTCACTCTCTGATACTTTCACAACTAAATTCGACTGTTTTTTCTGCACAAATGGATACAATAGATTTTTAGGGAATGGTAAAAAGTCTGCAATACGAGTTACGATAATATGCTCAATTTTTGTAGCAGATTGAACATTCGTTACTCTTGGAAACACTAAATCGAGACAAAGAATTACTTTTGCTCCCGAGTCATGAAGCTGATATTCTAATTCCCTTTCTGTATACAGTGGATTGGTTTGTACTACGATACCTCCCGCAAGTAATGTACCGTAATAACCAATTACAGCTTGCGGACAATTCGGCAACATAATAGCAACTCGATCACCCTTTTCCACACCGAGCTTTTGAAGATAATTTGCAAACCTCTTCACCTTATCATGGAAGTCCGAAAACGTAATATCCTTCCCTAAAAAGTGAAGCGCTTTCTTTTCTGGGTAGCGAGAAGCCATCTGTTCTACATATCCATGAAGTGGCTGAATATCATAAGAAATCGTACTAGGAATTTCCTCTGGATAACTTTTCAACCATGTTTTTTCCACCTTCATTCCCCCTTCAAATACATAAAAAATAAAGTGAAACTTTAATCAGTGGGGATTTTTCAGCCCCACTGATTATTAGCCCACACCAATCGGGATTTTACGGGCAGTTAATCACCCAGCTAACTTCTTTACTTTCGCTGAATTTTGAGGCGGGATCTTACTGCCCGTTAATGCGGGATAAATGAATGTTCATTCATGATGGTTATTTTCATTATATTATAGTCACCATAGCGTTACAATCATAATATTCTGACTTTTTATAACTATGCTTTACTTCATTAACTTCTTATTATATGTAGAAACTCTCCTAATCTTAAAAGAGTAAGAGAGTTTGTCATTAACTTAATCTTATAATCGTTAATACCGCTCCTGGGGTAGTTGTTGATAATGTCGCAACAGCTAACAAACCAAATAATTGCAAACTAATTGCACTCCCCGCCGCAAGGGTCGTAATAATTGTCGCACTAAATGATGTCGTTGCTAATGCAGGAGAATTAATAGTCCCAGCAAGCGGTGCCCCATTAATTGTAATTCGTGAACTAACTAATAATGAAGCGGTTATATTAATTGTATATGAAATATAATAGTTCCCTGCATTTGCAACCGTAAATACTGTGTTCCCCCCAGACACTGTAATACCTGGACCGATATTCTGATTGTTTGGAAGCGGGACATTTGTTCCACCTAGTAGTACCGATATTGCTGTTCCCGACGTATTATTTGCAAATGCGTATGTTGCCGTTATACTTGTGCCTGTTGCTCCTGTTGGGCCTGTCGCTCCCGTTGCCCCTGTGTCGCCTGTTACTCCTGTCGCCCCCGTTGGGCCTGTGCCACCTGTTGCTCCTGTTGGACCCGTTGCCCCTGTTATTCCTGTCACTCCCGTTGGGCCTGTTGCTCCTGTTATTCCTGTCGCTCCCGTTGCCCCTGTTATTCCTGTCGCTCCCGTTGCCCCTGTTATTCCTGTCGCTCCCGTTGGACCTGTATCGCCTGTTACTCCCGTCGCTCCTGTTACTCCTGTCGCTCCCGTTGCCCCTGTGTCGCCTGTTACTCCTGTCGCTCCCGTTGAGCCTGTTGCTCCTGTTATTCCTGTCGCTCCCGTCGGACCGGTTGGACCAACCTTAGGAACTGTCCCATCGCAACTAAAACAGCATGAATCAACATGTACACCATTTTGATTATTACACCCACAATATCCATTTATGTTATTGCTCCATGAAGACATGTTGATCACTTCCTTTACATTCGATCTTTTTAGCGCAATCACCGAATCAAAAAACACCTATCTAAATAACAAAGAAATACTTAGCCTAGTGGGGGATAAAACACAGATTTCCTCCATACATTCTAGTAATTATTACATGCGATTCACTCTCCTTTTGCTTGTACTTTCGCCCCATCTCCACAGATTATTAACCATACACATTACGCTTTCGTACACAGACAAGTTCCCATTTAAACTTTCCACATTCGCCAATCTTTTTAGTAAAGAGGCTGTTTCTTCATAAATAGCAACTATAATATATAAAAATCCGTATAACTTGTTATTTTTATTCAAAATTTTAAAAAAATATTGACACTTAAATTATCCTCATAGTATGATTTGGGTGTTGTAATTGATAACCATTTTCACTTATGGTGCTAGTTACAAAAAACACTTAATTTGGGGGCAGAAGATGAAGAAAATTCTCAGTATTTTCATAGTAGTTCTTCTATTCGCTGTTGGATGCGGACAGCAAAAAGAGGAGAAAAAGGAAACAAAAGCGGACAATAAAAATCAAGCTATAACAATTAAACACGCTGAAGGGGAAACAAAGTTAGATAAACCAGCGAAAAAAGTAGTTGTACTTGAGTGGGTATATTCAGAAGACTTATTAGCACTTGGTGTTCAGCCAGTAGGGATGGCAGACATTAAGAATTATAATAAATGGGTAAATACAAAAACAAAACCAAGTAAAGATGTTGTAGATGTAGGGACACGTCAACAACCAAACTTAGAAGAAATTAGCCGTTTAAAACCAGATTTAATTATCACAGCTTCATTCCGTAGTAAAGCAATTAAAAATGAATTAGAGCAAATTGCACCAACAGTTATGTTTGATCCATCAACAAGCAATAACGATCACTTTGCTGAAATGACAGAAACATTTAAACAAATTGCAAAAGCAGTTGGAAAAGAAGAAGAAGGTAAAAAAGTATTAGCTGATATGGATAAAGCCTTCGCTGATGCAAAAGCAAAAATTGAGAAAGCAGACTTAAAAGATAAAAACATCGCAATGGCACAAGCATTTACTGCTAAAAACGTACCAACATTCCGTATCTTAACTGACAATTCTTTAGCTTTACAAGTTACAAAAAAATTAGGTTTAACAAATACTTTTGAAGCAGGAAAATCTGAGCCAGATGGTTTCAAACAAACAACTGTAGAATCATTACAAAGTGTACAAGATTCAAACTTCATTTACATTGTAGCGGATGAAGATAACATTTTTGACACTCAACTAAAAGGCAACCCTGCTTGGGAAGAATTAAAGTTCAAAAAAGAAAACAAAATGTATAAATTAAAAGGCGACACTTGGATTTTCGGTGGTCCTGAGTCTGCAACATCTTTAGCAACACAAGTAGCAGATGTAATGACAGCGAAGAAGTGATTACACAATGAATAGCCTACAACATACACTTCGAGCAAGTCTTGTATTCGGAGGAGGAGCAGCTCTCTTGCTCCTCCTTTTCTTTATTCATATCGGACAAGGTCAAGCAAACATTTCCTATAGTATGATTATTGATGCTCTTATCTCACCGAACCAATCACTAGAGCATCAAACTTTAATTATGCTTCGATTACCTAGGGCCGTAATTGCCATTTTAGCTGGAGGTGCTCTTGCTGCATCTGGGGTCATTTTACAAACATTAACGAAAAATCCACTTGCTGAATCCAGTACAATGGGTATTCACTCTGGCGCATATTTCTTTCTAGTAGCGGCTACAATTTTTTTACCAAAAGGTCTGCAAATTAATTCACTTCTTTTCACATTTATCGGCGGTGCTATTACCGCTTTATTTGTATACCGTATTTCTGGTGGAAAAAAGGGAACCCCACTTAGAATGGCACTAGCTGGTATGGTCGTTACATTAATGCTTTCTGCCTTTACTGGAACGATGCAGCTTTTCTATGAAAATGAAACAGCTGGTTTATTTTTATGGGGAGCTGGATCTCTTATTCAAAATAACTGGGATGGCGTTCAATTTGCTTTTCCATTTATCATTATTTCTTTCCTAGTTTTACTATTTATGTCTCGTAAACTCAACATTCTCTTACTTGGTGATGATGTCGCTGTTTCTCTTGGTGAAAAAACAGCAGTAACACGTCTTATCGCCTTCATTGCTGCGATCTTTTTAACAGCAGTAATTGTAACTGTTGTTGGACCAATTGGATTTGTTGGCTTAGTTGCACCACATTTAATGCGTCTTATTGGCTACCGTCAACACTTTACTCTCCTTCTCTCTTCTTTCTTATGGGGAGCTGTACTATTACTTGGAGCTGATGTCGTTGGTAGACTAATAGATCCAACTGGGGCTGAACTTCCTGTCGGAGCAGTCACGGCAATGATTGGATCACCTTGGCTTATTTACTTAGTCTATCGAATGATGAAATCGAAACAATATATGAATGATAACGGAGCGAATGCAGCTGGAGCTAGTTCTCGCTATTACTCTTATAAAAAGGTAATCATTGTCTCTATCACACTTTGCATTGTGACAATTACTCTTGGTGTTACAATCGGTAGTAACGCTTATATCGAAAGTATTACAAATGTTATATCAGGACAATTAACACAATTTGATAAAAATATGATGATGAACCTTCGTTTACCAAGAATGCTCGTTGCTGCTATTGCTGGCGCATGCCTTGCAATAAGTGGGCTTGTTTTCCAAGGTATATTACGAAACCCACTCGCCGATCCTTCTATTATTGGTATTTCATCGGGAGCTGGTGTTGGTGCTTTAACTATTATGTATGTCTTTCCCGCACTTCCTGGTTTCTTCCTACCAATTGGTGCATTTATCGGCGGACTACTTGCAGTTGGAATTGTTCTCTTCTTCTCATGGAAATCAGGATTTAGCCCAACAGCCCTTGCTTTAATAGGAATTGGTATTTCAGCTCTCGGTTCAGCGATTATTCAAATCTTTATCGTTAGAGCAAATTTGAACGTTGCTGCTGCTTTAACATGGCTATCAGGTAGCACGTATGCAAGAGGATGGAATCACTTAGAAAATATCATTCTATATCCATCGCTAATTCTTGTATTCATTATCTTTTTCTTAATAAAACAACTTGATGTTCTCGTACTTGGAGACGATTTAGCAACGGGACTCGGGCAACCAGTAAATAAAACGCGCCTTGCCCTCATTGTGTTAGCAACACTACTTGCATCTGTAAATATCGCAGCTGTCGGTACAATTGCCTTTCTAGGTCTTGTTGCGCCACACTTAGCACGAATCGTCGTTGGTATGAATCATCAAAGATTATTCGTTTGCTCCGCACTATTTGGAGCAATCCTTCTTTCCATTGCTGATTTACTCGGACGAACAATTGCATATCCGAAAGAAATTCCTTCTGGACTTGTCGTTGCTGTACTTGGAGCACCTTATTTCTTATGGTTGATGAGGAAGAGTGGGAAGAAGGTTAATTAAAAAGGAGGCTTCGTTTTAGAAGCCTCCTTTTTATATACTAAATAAAGTGAAACTTTAATTAGTGGGGGGTTCTTCATCCCCGCTGATTATTAGCCCACACCAATCGGACTTTTATGAGCAGTGGATCTCCCACCTAACTTCTTTGCTCCAGCCGAATCTTGAGGTGGAAGTTTTACTGTTCGACGAATAGCCGGATAAATTACTCTGATCTCACTAATTTCACAGATTTAGTACTCCCCATAAACTCATGATGTACAGTTAATGTGTTCTCCTCAATTTTCAAATCAGCCTTATGCTTTATTTCCCCCACTAAAAATACAAGCTCTACAGAAATAATCCCTTGGTCCACACTTAATATTCGAAAGTCTCCTATAGTAGTCCCTTTCCCAAAAATATTATGTTCCATAAATTCTCCGCCTGTTTTCTCACTATTAATAGATTCTATTTCCAACCCAACTGGCCTGTCTGTACTTTCTGATGACATCCAAGACCCCTTTAACTTTCCAATATCAGCCTCTTTTTGCTTAACTTCTGCTTGTTGAGTTAGTAAGCCATCGATTTGCTTATTCAGCTCTTCGGCCCGTTGATTTTCCGAAATAAATTGTTGATTTTGGCCAGTATCGTTAACAATTTTATTTACTATCCCTTTAGCCTCTTCATACTTTTTATCATTCTTTAACTTCTCTGCCTTTTCCAATTGACCTATATATTGACCTTTTAACTCTTTATGCTCTATGAGCGAATCTTTTTGTTCTTTCGCTTGACTTTGAAGGATTGCGGAACCATCTTTCATCTTTTCTACTTCTTGAAACAAACCTATTGCTTGTTCTATATTTCCACTCGATTTCTCTTTTATCGAACTTATCATCTTAGTAGTTTGGTCTTTTAATACCTTTGCTTCTTTATCATCCTTTTTCTCTTCTAATGCTAGCTCAAATGATGCTACTGCCGTGTCATATTCTTTACTCGCTAACGCCAATTTCCCTTGATCCATTGCTTTTTTATAGGTTTCATTGCTACATCCTACCATTAAAAATAAAATTATGATTCCTAAAATCAATCTTTTCATAATATCTCCCTAAATTAATATAATTCTATATACACTCAATAGCATCATAAAATTTATATATAAAATTTTAAATACCATCATTAAAACATAAAGGGAACTTGTCATTTCTTCTCGAACTTAATCTATGAACATAAGTAGAGGGGGATAACAATAATGTACCAAACAATTGAAGGCTTTTTACAATCATGGACATACGAAGCAGAGTCTACTCAGAAAATGCTTGATTCATTAACCGATGCATCTTTATCACAGGAAATTGCACCTGAACATTGGACTTTAGGAAGAGTTGCTTGGCATATCGTGACGGCAATTCCTGTGATACTATCTGGCACAGGGCTAAAGTTTGAAGGAGAAACGAAAGATTATCCTGTTCCAACTTCTGCAAAAACAATTGCAGATGAATACCGTAAAGTAAACGCAGCTTTTGTTGAAACACTTCAAAGTAAATGGACTGATAAAGACTTAGCTACTATTAATGACTTCTTTGGTCGCCCTATGCCGAATTCTATATTTTTAATGACACTCATTAATCATCAAAATCACCACCGCGGGCAAATGACGGTTTTAATGCGACAAGCCGGCTTAACAGTTCCTGGCGTATATGGTCCCGCAAAAGAAGAATGGGCTGCGGCTGGAATGGAAGCTCCTAAAATGTAACGACAAAAAAGACAAGATGTTTACATATCTTGTCTTTTTCTGTAACTTGTTTCATGTGAAACTTTATAATGCATCTTCACTCTCAATATTTTTAATCCCAAAATAAGCAATCACCATACCGATCGCTGCAAATGTGAATTGAAGAGGTAGAAAAGTCGCTATCGGAAATATTGGCTGGTTATTAATTGCGATTGACACAACAATAATAGATGAAACAATTGTAGTTGGCACTGAACGTTTACGCATTCCGAAATATAGCGGGATTAAACTTATTCCCGCAGTTGCAATGGCTAAAGGAACAAGATTTATTCCTTCTTGCACTAATTGATCTACTGTAAATGGATTAGGAAGAATTGAAAAATAGCTATCTATCCCAAAGAAAACTCCTACTATTAAAATGTTAGATACAATAACTGTTATAAATGTTAATGTCGCTGTAATGACCAACTTACTAATCATCATTTTTCTCCGATTAATAGGATAAGAAAACATAAGTATTATTGTTTTATTTTTATATTCACCAATTATTAACCTTGCGATTAACACACTACCAAAAACAATAAATGTTGCTCTTACTAATGTACTAGCCGTTAACAACATCATCTGCGGATCTCTTATTTCCGGATCACCTTCTACTTGAGCAACGATGCTCGTAAAGATCATTAATGCCAGTATAGTAATATTTGCAATAACTGCCCCTTTTACGTACCAGCCAAGCTTAAACTTTTTCAATTCTAGCTTCATAAGACGTAACATGATAGTCCTCCTTTCCCCTGAAACACCTTAACCCCCAAAACCACACTAGCAATTGTAATAAGTAAAATTGCAATTACTATTATCTTTTTCACCATTCATACCCCAGTTCGTTGTTGTTTTAAGCTTACTTCATGCCACATCAACCTTGTCGATTTTACGATAAGATAGATAACTAATGAAAATCCCTAATAAACAGAGCACAATTGGGATAGCTATAAAATCAAACATACTTACTTGACCGTTTCCAGCCCCAACGTTACCACTAATCAGCATACCAATTATTACTGCGGAAGTAATCGTTGTAGGTGTCGATTTCTTTCTCATTCCAAAAAATAAAGGAATTAAACTTATACCAGATATCATAAATGCACTTATAATAGTAGCTGGAACGATAGCTATTATTTCGCCTATCGTAGCAGGTGTTTCAATCAGTCCCATCATTGGACTCACAAAATAAACGAGCAAACTAATAATGAAAGTAGCGATAATCGTGCTCACAAAACAAAAACAAAAAACAATTGTTAATTTCGCCCTCATTAGCATTTTCCTTTGCAGCGGGTACATAAACGATAGTTGCATTGTTTTGTTCTTATACTCGTCTATTACTAACCGTGATAAAATGACCGAACTAAAAATAATGAATGTTATCCTAATAAAAGTGTTTATTAAAACCATTTGTTGCGTGAAGTCAAAGAAGAGCACGTCTCCCTCGGCTTTAATTCCCAACGCCATAAGGCTTACTGCAGCGAAAATTGCTATTATACAAATTGCTACCCCTTTAAAGTAACTAGATAATTTATGTTTCTTCCATTCGAGCTTCATTAATCTAAGCATACAAACCACTCCTCCATTCTTTATATAACTGTCTTTATGCTGCTAACATTCTAATTCCAGCAGTAACGAAGCTTAACATTCCTATCACTAGTAGAATTAACAACCATTTCCGCTCTGGTTTTCTATAATATAAAATTCCACTTATTAGCATTACGATAAATCCACTTACCAGGTTCAGCCACAGTCCATTAAGCATGAATACCTTCTCCATCCATTACATTTAAGAAATATTCTTCTAAGGAACTATGTTTCTTATTAATACTTTCAATTTCCACATCGTTCATAATAAGTGCTTTTGAAATGGCCTGCTGAGACACTGACGTATCATACACACGAATCATGGTTCCACTCATTATTTTGTAGTTTTTTATACCAAGTTTATCTTCTAAAATATAAGCTGCACGTTTCACATCAGGAACAGTGATTTCAATGTACTCTGTTTGCTTTCCGTTAATACTCTTCATTGAAACTTCTTTTATTAGTTTTCCATTTTGAATCACACCAATTGTATCGGCCATTAATTCCATCTCACCTAAAATATGACTAGAAACTAATAATGTAATACCGTATTCTTTGCAGAGCATTTTAAATAAGTCTCGTAACTCTTTAATGCCAATTGGATCTAAACCGTTAATTGGTTCATCTAAAATGAGCAATTCTGGCTTTGTCACGATTGCCCTTGCAATACCGAGTCGTTGTTTCATTCCTAATGAAAAATCTTTTACTTTTTTATTATCTACCCCTTGTAGTTTCACTAAATGTAAAGCATGGTCAATTGCATTTTTATCGTAGTAGCCCATATATTCACAATGCAGGTCTAAGTTTTCTTTCGCCGTTAATTTATCATAAAAGATTGGGTATTCAATAATTGTCCCCATTCTTTTTAATACTTCATACGATGTATCTGTTAATTTCTCACCGAAAATTTCTATATCACCACTCGTCGGTTTTATTAAATTTGTAATCATTTTCATAATCGTTGTTTTACCAGCACCGTTTGGTCCTAAAAAACCATAAATTTCTCCTTTTTTCACATGCATGTTAACACCGGAAATAACTTCTTTCCCTTTAAACACTTTCGTTAACTGGTTTGTTTTTACTATATATGTCATGTTACTTTCCCCTTTCGCAATACTCTATATTTCTATAATAGACAACAGAAATCTCTTTTTTCTTACCCGTTCCTTACAAATTCCTTACGCTGAAAAAAAGCTTGTAGAATTTACTTCTCTACAAGCTAAAACAGCATCTTTTTTAATACAACTGTAAAAATTGTTTTTTCATAGGGCTTACTAGAAAGATGTATTTCTCCGTCCATCGCTTCCACAAGCCGTTTCGTAATCGTTAATCCTAGACCGCTTCCTTGGTACGATCTATTTCTTGAATCTTCAAGTGTGTACATTCGCTCAAACACTTTATCAATATGAGATTCATCAATTCCTTTTCCTTTATCCCATACGTCTATATACACACTCGTTTCATCATCTCTTAAAGTCATACCGAGTGTCTTTCCATCATCTCCATATGTAATTGCATTTGATATTAAATTATTCAATACTCTGCCTAATACTTCTACATTTCCAAGTGCGTATATATTTCTTTCTGGTATATCAATATGAACCTGAAAACCTTTCGTCGTCACTAAATCATAAAAAGATAAAATCTTCTCGCGGCAAACTTCATTCATATTTACTTTTGTCATTTCAATTGCTTTGTCACCAGATTCTAATTTTGCCAAATCAAAAAACTTATGAATTAGCTCCATCACTTCTAATGTTTTCGTATGCACTTTTTCAAGTAATATTTGTTGTTCTTCTTCACTTATCGTTTTATCCTTATTTAACATTTCTGTATATCCAAGAATAACTGTTAGTGGTGTTTTCAAGTCATGCGAAATATTTGAAAGCATTTTTCTCATCGAAATTTCTACTTTGGCATGATCTGCATTCGTTTTCTGTTTTGCATCTAATAATTGATTAATTGCCACTAATAATTTTTGCAATTCTAGATCATCTGTCATAACGAGTAACGTCTCGCCTGTTTTGTCATTTACAATACTTTCTAACTTTTCATATGTGTATCGTAAATTTTTACTACTATTTTTTCTCATTTTATATTGCATATAAATGACACATAACAATATAAAAATAATACCTATTAACAAATTGACCATATTACATCACTTCCAACTTATAGCCGATGCCCCATAACGTTTTAATATATTCTGGATTAGATGGATCACTTTCAATTTTCTCACGCAATCTTCTCATATGAACATTAATAACGTTATCATCACCGTAATACTCTTCATTCCAAACTAACGTATATATTTGCGCTTTTGTAAATACACGATTTTGATTTTTTACGAACAGTTTTAAAATCTCAAATTCTTTTAAAGTGAGCTTGAGAGGGTTCCCGTTTTTTTCTACAGTAAAATTAATTGGATCGATTGTTAAATCGCCAATCTGAATCATCTTTTCTGTTGTTTCTGTAGCCGAGTATTTCGTAGACCGCCGAATCCCTGCTTTTACACGTGCAGCCAATTCAATCATAGAAAATGGCTTACAAATGTAATCATCTGCTCCAAGTCCTAAGCCAACAGCTTTATCAACATCTGTATCTTTTGCCGACATCATTAAAATCGGAACAGCACTTTTTTCACGAATAATACGTACAACCTCTAATCCGTCTAACTTCGGCATCATTATATCAAGGATCACTAAATCAAAAGATGATTTAAAAAAGGTTTGCACCCCTGCTTCCCCGTCAGACGCCATCGTAACTTGAAAGCCTTCCTTTAATAAATATTTTTCCACCATCTCTTGAATTGAAATATCATCTTCAACTAATAAAATATGATGTGACATATGTCTATCCCCTTTTTTTACAAACATTAACATATCAATTGTATCGCAACGAATGAATGCTGGAAACAGTTATATGAATTTTCAAACCAACTTCCCTTCCTTCCTTAACAATGATATGATGAAATTCACTACGATTGTTCATAATTAACTTTATATAAAGGAGACTTATCATGTCAGAAAACAAAAAAGTAAGCTTAGCTGATTTAATGCGTGAACAACTTGCTAAGAAAAAGCAAGGAAATGGAAATGGTCAAAATACAAAAAATCAAAACCAAGAAACGAAAAAATTACAAAACCAACAAACAAAGAAGACAAACAACCAACGTAGACGTACAGGTGTGTAAATGAACGGACAAAAACGTTCTAATATCGCACCCGGTCTTGAAGTTGATATTGTATTAAAACAAGATCAACGAACAGGCAAATTAACACGTGGCATTGTAAAAGATATTTTAACAAACTCCCCTTCCCATCCACATGGCATTAAAGTGCGATTGCAGGGCGGGCAAGTCGGTAGAGTACAAAATATCGTTCAATAAGAAAAGGAGCTCAAGTAAACTCGAGCTCCTTTTTCTTTATTAACCTTTAATTTTCTCGATGAAAACTACTTTTAAATAGTCTCCTTCTTTAAATTGATCAATGGTACGGAAATCTTCTGGTAAAGAATGTTCTTCTAATATTTTATATTTGCCATTCATTTCTTTAAAGGCTGTATCGATAAAGCCTTTAAACTTTTTCATATCGAATGCACTACAATTTGTAGAAGCAACGATAATACCGTTATTTTCTGTAATAGCAATTGTTTCTTTCAATAAATTTTTATAATCTTTTGCTGCACTAAATGTATATTTTTTTGATCGGGCGAAGCTTGGAGGATCAAGTACGACCATATCAAATTTCATCTTTTTCTTAGCTGCATATTTGAAGTAAAGAAATACATCTTCTACAATAATATCTTGTGCTTCATAATCAACTTCATTGACACTAAACTGCTCAATCGTTTTACTTAAACTACGATTTGCAAGGTCAACACTCGTCGTTTTACTCGCTCCGCCAAGCGCTGCAAATACAGAGAAAGCACCTGTATAAGAGAACATATTTAACACTGTTCTTCCCTTTGCATATTTATCACGAATTTGTTTTCGAACGTTACGTTGATCTAAAAATACACCAACCATTGCCCCGTCATTTAAATAAACAGCGAAGTTCACACCGTTCTCTTTTACGATAAGCGGGAACTCACCGCGCTCTCCTGCTACGAAATCATCACCCTCAATATATTTCCCTTTCGTATCAAAACGCTTCTTCTCATAAATGCCTTTAAAGTTTGCTACTTTTTGCAGAGCTGCTATAATCTCATCTCTGAAAGTATAAATCCCTTCACTATACCAACTTACTACGTAGTAGCCGTCATAATAATCGATAATTAGTCCGCCAAGACCATCACCTTCACCGTTTAGGGCGCGGAATGCTGTCGTATCACTTGATTTATAAAATTGTTTTCGTTTATGTAAGGCAGATTTGATTTTACTTTCAAAGAAAGATTGATTAATTTGTTCACTCTCTTTTCTCGTTAAAATCCAGCCGTATCCTTTATTTTGTTTTCCATAATAACCTTTTCCGACAAAGTTGTTCTTCTCATCTACTACTTTGATGATTGTCCCTTCTTCACGAACATCGTTTAAATTTTGAATTGCATCTTTTAAAATAAGTGGATATCCACTTTTAATTTCTTTTATAAATTTCGGTTTTATTTTTATAGTTACTTCTGATCGCATATAATAACTTCCTTTCCATTTGCATGCTTTCTCTATAGGAAGCATTTAAAAAACGAGCCTGAAAAAACAGCCTCGTTTCACTATACCATATTATTGCTTTGCTAGTACAACTCGCTCATTCTCGCACTTAACCGCCACATATTTACTACGTTTTGAAATGGAAATCTCACTGTCCAAAATAATAGAAAAAAATTATATATTTCACATTTACCATTGACAATGATAATGATTTTCATTATCATTTAATGTATATGAGTTCTTGAAAATATAGCTACATTTATAGGAGGAATAAACATGATTATTGTTACAAATACAGCTAAAATTACAAAGGGAAATGGACATAAATTAATTGAGCGTTTTAATAAAGTAGGTAAAGTTGAAACGATGCCAGGCTTTTTAGGTCTAGAAGTTCTTTTAACGCAAAATACAGTTGATTATGATGAGGTAACAATTAGCACTCGATGGAATGCAAAAGAAGATTTCCAAGGTTGGACAAAGAGCGCCGCATTTAAAGATGCTCACTCACATCAAGGTGGAATGCCAGAATATATTCTTGATAATAAAATTGCTTACTATGATGTAAAAGTTGTACGTATGCCAATGGCTGCAGCACAGTAAAAACAGTTCTTTTTTAAAGTATAGAATATGAGAAGCGTTATCTATCACTTCTCATATTCTATACTTTTTTCTTTAATTTCTTTTTACTAACTTTGCGTGTATAACTAGCCTTCCAGCCTCTGGATCAAGCGCATAGTCACAAGTAGAAAGTGTTACGATTTCATCATTAGCCGTCAATTCCGTATCCGTTTTGTACAGTGATTTTTCTTGAACTTCCTTTAAGAACGATGTATATACTGCATCATTTTCAAAATCCGTTTCAATGTAATAAAAGTCCGTTGTTGTCGTATATACTGAAAAAACTTCAACGTCGTATCCTTCAAATAATGTATCGTAATATAATTTACGATGGGACATGAAAAAGTCTTCATCCAACATTTTTTTTAAACTACCAAACATAGAACCGTCTTTCATACGATGGCCATATAAAATCGTATTTCGATTTTGAGATTTCACATCATTACGATGGTCCATAAAAATGCTTCCCGCTCTCATATCTTCACCTTTATAATTACGAAATAAATAGTAATCATTATCTTTTGCTTGAACGATTGGATAATTAATTTGTGTATCATCCATCGTAATCCATCCGACTATCTCTGGATTAATTTTCTGGAGATCCTGAAACTGTTTACGTACCTCTCCGTCTTCCGATTTTTCTTCCATTGGACTTCTTTTATAAATATGTTGTGCCTCAGCCATTACTTTACGATTTTCATAATAATCCATGAAAATCCCACCCAACTCATACATTGAATAGAAAAAGATTCCTAAAAACGCAATTGTAAGTATGCGTTGAAAAAAAGAATTCTTTTTCCGTCCGTTCTTGCTATTCAAATTATCACCTCAAAACGGATTATACTCAGCCTTTAGATTCCCATAGGTACCATATACAATCCAGTATCTTCATCCTGTTTTACAATGACATCTACACCATATATTGCTTTAACCATCTCTTCTGTTATTACATCATTAGGATTACCTTTCGTAATGATCTCTCCATCTTTCATAACGATAATATGGTCGCTATAACGAATGGCTTGATTAATATCATGTAATACCATTACAATCGTTAATCCATACACTTCATTTAACTCTTTCACTAATTCTAATATTTCTAGCTGATAGTAAATATCTAAATAGGTTGTCGGTTCATCTAAGAAAAGCATTGGTGTATTTTGAGCTAATGTCATTGCGATCCAAACTCGCTGCCTCTCTCCACCGGATAAAGCATAGATTGGCTTATCACGCTTACTTTGTAAATTCGTACATACTAGTGCACGCTCTATCGCTTCTCTATCTTCATCTGTTTGCGGAGAGAAAATATTTTTATATGGCATACGCCCAAAGCTTATTAGCTTTTCCACTGTAATATCTGCTGGAGCCTCATTTTGTTGGTGGACAACTGCTAGCTTTCTAGCAAACTCTTTCGGTTTATATTCACTAATCGCTTTCCCATCAAGTATTACTTCTCCACTGCTAGGAACGTGATTTCTAGACATGACACTAAGTAATGTTGATTTCCCGCATCCATTCGGGCCAATGATTGTTGTAATTTTCCCAATTTCTATTTCACTACTAACAGACTTTAAACGATTTGTTACGTTATCATATGAAAAGGTTACATTTTTAATTTCCATGAACTTTATCACTCTTTCTAAGCAAGAATATTAAGAATGGACCACCAATAACCGCCATAATTGTTGCTGCTGGAATTTCATTAGGTGGCACAATTAACCTTCCAATCGTATCCGCCGTCAAAATTAATAACGCCCCTGCAAGAGCAGAAAATGGAATTAATACTTTATGGTCTGAACCGACCAATTGTCTTGAAATATGCGGAACTAGTAATCCTACAAAAGCAATAACACCTGCAATCGCTGTTGATACTGCCGCTAAGAGTACTGCAATGGCAGAAATAATAAGACGAACTCTCGTCACGTGCAAGCCTAAGTTTTTCGCAGTCTTATCTTGTAGCGATAATAAGTTACACCAAGCTCCTACGAACAGAGCAAGAATAAGACCAATCGTTCCATAAGTCACCATTATTTCTACATCGCCCCACGTCTTCATTGTTATGTTAGAAGTCGTCGTTTGCTTAATACTTTTAATAAAATACCCACAAATCGTAACGAATGATTCATTTAATCCAGTAAACATCGCATTAATGGCAATACCAATTAAAATAATGCGAAGTGGGCTTAACCCTGACTTCCATGAAAACGAATAAACGAGATAACACGCAAGCGCACCACCTAAAAAGGCGAATACGGGGGTCCAGAAAAAGAATTGCGGGAACAAAGTAATAATAACGAGTGTCATAAAACTTGCTCCTGAAGATATACCGATTACCCCAGCATCAGCGAGTGGATTCTTCATAACAGCTTGAAAAAGCACCCCTGAAACAGCAAGAGCCGCTCCAGTGAACAGCGCAATAATAATACGAGGGAAACGTAAATCTTTAATGACTTCAACATCTTCATTTCCACCTATAAATATCCCTTGTACAAGTTCAACAATACCTACTTCTAAACTCCCTTTCATCGCTGACAATGATGTCATAACAATGAGCAATGCAGTAACAATGAGGAAACTCCAAGTTTTTTTATTCATTCTACTCTTCCTTTATATTAAAATGCATCACGGATACATCATTTTTTTCAATTCATCTAAAGCTTCAATTGCTGCTAAATTGCCTGTCGTTCCAAATAAACGCTCTTCTAAATCATAAACACGGTTATTTTTAACCGCAGCAAAGTGTTTCCAAATATCATTTGTTTTAAATTCTTTATCAAACATTTTTACAACCTCATCAGGCATACCATGAGCTGCTCGTAAAATAATATCTGGATCAGCTTTCTTTAAATACTCTGTATTAGAAGCTAAATATTCTACTTGTTCACCTTGCACAATATTTTTACCACCTAATTGTTTTACTAAATCTCCAATATAAGAATGCTCTGTTGCTACTAAATAACTTCCCGGCACACCTAATAAAATAAGCACTGTCGGTTCTTTCTTTCCTTTTACTTCCTTTTGAATGCTAGCAACCTTTTTATCTAACTTAGTTACTACTGCTTCAGCCTGTTTTTCACGTCCATATTTCTTACCTAAATCGCTAATAGAACTTTGCATATTTTTTAAACTCGTTAAATCTAAAAAGTTTGCTTTCATACCCACACCATCAAAAACCGGCTTTAATTCGTATTCAAGTGTTGTCACAGATAACACTTCTGAAGGCTTTAATGACTTTACCTTTTCCATATCTGGACTCATTGGATTCCCAACTTCAGGTAAACCTTTATATCGCTTCGGTAAAGTTTTAGAACTTGTTGGAACACCGACTAAATCTACTTCTAACGCATCCATAATTTCAGTAACAGCCACTGTTGTTGCAACAACGCGCTCTTTACTCTCACTCTTTACCTGCTTTGCTGTTTCTTTTTTTGGTGACGAGCACCCGGCTATACTCATTAACAAAATGATAGCCATTAGTACACTTACGATTTTCTTCACTCTCAATCACCACTCCCTTCCATACAATATGAAACAAGTCTTGATGCACGCGAACATGCATCAAGACTCCAAAAATTACAATCTACCTGCTCTATATTTACGAACTAGTAAAGCAAGTGAACCTAGCAGTAACACCATATATAAACCAAGTTGTGCTGTATCTGCAGTTTTTGAGTTTTTCTCTTTTTTTGAATCATTTTTTGTATCTTCTTTTTTCTTCTGACCATCTGCATTTCGGTTAAAATCAGGAGTACCTACTGTTTTTACATTATCTACTTTCGGTGTAGTCACTGGATTTTCCGGTTCATTCTTCGGTTCCTCTTTAATAGTTCCTAACGCGCCGATATTATTTGTATCAAATTGAATTTGTACATCGTAGAAATGATGATAGTTCATCTCATCGATGTCTACCTTTACTTTTGCGTTTAATTTTTTAAATAGATCTTCTACTTCAAACTGTACTACTCGCGTATTTGCATTTTTATCTTCGCTTACTACTTTCGCATCAGCGAATAGTTCCTTGTTTTCCGTTTGGAATTTCGTAATCCACGCACTATTTTTCAGCGTCATCTCAATGTATTTTTTACCATCTTTTACGATTAATTTCGCTGGATTTACAACATAGTCATGCATCTTTGAAATTTCATCTGTTTTATCTTTTAATACTTTAAATGTAATATCATATTGGCCATCTACTAAATTTTTCGGATCAACTATTACTCTCGGGTTATTATTTCCACCTTGGTTGTTGTTTCCACCTTGGTTGTTGTTTCCACCTTGGTTGTCGTTTCCACCTTGGTTGTCGTTTCCGCCTTGGTTGTCGTTTCCGCCTTGGTTGTCGTTTCCGCCTTGGTTGTCGTTTCCACCTTGGTTCCCTAAAGCTTTAATACTGTCTTGATCAAATACAAATTGAACATCGTAGAAATGGTGATAATTCATTGAATCAATATCTACTTTTACTTTTGCATTTAATTTTTTAGACAAATCGTTTACTTCTACTTCTACTACTCTTGTATTTTGTTCTTTATTTTCACTTAACACTTTTGCATTAACGAAAGAACCATTCTTCTCAAATTCAAATTTCGTAATCCATGTACTATTTGTTAATGTAAACGATACGTATTTCTTACCATCTTTTACTTTTAATACACCTGGGCTTTTTGTGTATGTGTTCATCATTGAGATTTCATCTGTTTGATCTTTTAACACTTTAAAGCCAATGCTGTATTCACCATCTTTAAGAGCTTTTGGATCAATTGTTGTGTTATTATCTTGGTTATTGTTTCCACCTTGATTGTCGTTTCCACCTTGGTTGTTGTTTCCGCCTTGGTTGTTATTTCCGCCTTGATTGTCGTTTCCACCTTGGTTGTTGTTTCCGCCTTGGTTGTTATTTCCACCTTGGTTGTTGTTTCCGCCTTGATTGTCGTTTCCACCTTGGTTATCTAACGGCTTAATGCTACCTTTATCAAATGCAAATTGAATATCGTAAAAATGGTGATAATTCATTGAATCGATATCTACTTTTACTTTTGCATTTAACTTTTTCGATAAATCTGGCACTTCTACTTCCACTACGCGTGTATCAGCTTTTTTATCTTCACTTATTACATTTGCATCAACAAACGAACCATTTTTCTCAAATTCAAATTTTGTAATCCAAGAACTGTTCGTTAACGTAAATGATACATACTTCTTACCATCTTTTACTTTTAGCACACCTGGACTTTTTGTATATGTGTTCATCATTGAAATTTCGTCTGTTTGATCTTTTAACGCTTTAAAATTGATGCTGTATTCACCATCTTTAATTGTTTCAGCATCTGGTTTTTTATTTTCATCTGGTTTTTCTGCTTCCGGTTTTTCTACTTCTGGTTTTTTCTCTTCATTTTTAATTTGTTCAAGTTTATCTTGTTCAAATAAAAGTTGTACATCATGCGTTTGCTTATAATTTCTTGATGCCATTTCGATAAATACTTTTGTATTTAGTTTTTTAGATAAATCGTTTACTTCAAACTCTACTACTCTTGTATCTTTTTCCTTATCCTCACTCACTACTTTTGCATCAACAAATACGCCATCTTTTTCCGTTTGGAAATTTTTAATTAATGAGCTACTTTTTAGTGTTACAATTGCTTTTTTCTTACCGTTTTCTACTTTTAATACTCCTGGATTTACCATGTAAGTATTCATCTTAGATTCTTCATCTGTTTGATCTTTTAACACTTTAAATGGAATGCTGTACGCACCATCTGTAATTGTGTTAGAATTTGGTTGTTGATCTGGGTCAGGCTTTTGGTCGGGCTTCTGACCTGGATCGGTAGTTTCATTTGGATCTGGCTTATTAGCTGGGTCCTCTTTTTCATTTGGTTTTTCTACATGAATTGGTGTAATGCTATTTTGATCAAATGCAATACGAACGTCGTACTCATGATGATAATTTAAAAAATCAATATCTACTTTTACTTTTGCATTTAATACCTTCTCTACATCTTCTACATCAAATTCTACTACTCTTGTATCTTTTTCTTTATCTTCACTAATTACATTTGTCGCAACTAGCTTACCTGCTTTTTCTGTTTCAAACTTCGTAATCCATGAACTATTTGTTAATGTAAAGGATACTTTCTTTTTCCCATCCTTCACTTTTAAAGTTCCCGGGCTTACTGAATATTGATTCATCATTGATTCTTCATCTGATGTATCTTTTAAAACTTTGAAGCCAATTGAATATTCACCGTCAGCCAACTTGGTAGCTGCTTGAACTGCAAGTGGTTGTAATGTTGATACGAATGTAAATATCATTAAAAACATAGCAACAATAATTTTTGTATACCTGTTCAATGGAACGACTCTCCCTTTTGAAAATTATTTAATACTATTCCCATCAAATACAAAGCGAATATCATACGAAGCATTATAATTAATAATTGGAATATTAATTTTCACCTTGCCATTTAGTTTTTTTGACAAGTCAGCAACTTCAAATTCTACAACTCTAGTATTATCTTTTTTGTTTTCACTTAACACGGTTGTTTCTACAAATTGACCACCTTTTTCTACTTGGAAACTTTTAATAGAAGCACTATCTTTCACTTTAAATGAAACATATTGTTTTCCATTTTTAACTGTTAATGTTGCTGGGCTTTCAAAATAACTATTCATTCTAGACGATTCATCTTTATCGCCTTTCCATACAGTAAAAGCAATATTATATTTTCCATCAGCTAGTTTTGTAGCAGCCTTTGCATCTTGTAAACCTAGTGTTGCGATAAACGTAAATAAAACAGCAAATACGGCAATAATCATTTTAAATTGTTTAAACATATATTCATCACCCTTCAAAAGATTTATTTACTCAACTTCACTTTACGAATTAAGAAAGCACCTGAAATAAGAATTAACACTGCAAACAATCCAATACGTGCTTCATCGCCTGTTTTTGGATTATCTGTTTTTTCAGCTTTTCCATTTTCATTTTTTGTTTCTTTGTTCACTTCTTTAGCTGTTTCCTTACTCTCTACTTTTGTTTTCTCTTCTTTTACTTGTGTATCTGTTTTCGCTTGATCATTATTTTTTGTAGTAGCAGCTATGCCGTTATCGCCACCTACAGCTTTTACATTTGCATCAAAAGCAAAACGAATTGTGTAGTGGTGGTCATAGTTTGCATTTGGTACAACAACATGAATTTTTACAGCTGCCGGTTTGGATAAATCATCTACTTTAAACTCTACTGTTCTTTTATCTGCCGATTCATCTTTACTAACAACTTTCGCATCAACAAAATCCCCGTTCTCTGGTGCTTTAAATTCTGTAATCCAAGCACTATGATTCATCGGAACTTGTACTCTCATCTCACCGTTTTTCACTACTAATTTTGCTGGCTTTTCAAAATAGTCATTTGCCATTGAAGCTGAATCATTTTCCGCTTTTTGAATTACGTAATTAATATCGTAAGTACCATCAGCTAGTTTTGCTGAAGCATTTCCGTATGGCATTACAAGAAAAGCTAGCATACATACGAACGTTATAATAAAAGCGGGTAATACAGAAACCTTTTTCATTTTTCTTGTTTCCTCCTTGGTTATCTTTCATTTCACTTTTTGAAAATGATAATTATTCTCAATTTATAAGAAAAAAATAATCTCTTTTACCTATTATTTAATTAGCATTCTTTTATGTAACATAAGTATTATTGATTATCATTCTCATTGAATATTAAAAATAATATCTCACCCTATTCCTTATACAAAGGCATAGAAACTGAGAAAAAATTATAAAACTTTTTTATTGATTATCATTCTCAATATAAATCAAAAAAAATAAACTATCTCTTCGCCTCTTCTTTCACCTCTTCCCATAACAACACTATAGTTATAGAAACCCCTTATCCCTCACTTCCCTTCCAATATTTCCACAACTAAGTCAATCTTAGCCTACTCATAATTTTTTTGTCAACTATATTACGTATAAAATTTTTAATATCTGAATTTCTCTATATATGGCTTTTTCTACAAAAAAAGAGACTTTCTATTATAGAAAGCCTCTTTTCTCTATTTTTCTACAGCAATTTCCTGCTTTTGAAACTTAGAAACTATATAACCAAATCCTATACCGATTATGCCTGGAACTAACCAACCAATTCCTACACTATATAATGGAATCTTATCTAAAATAGGTGCTAGCGCTGCAATTTGAAGGTTTGCATTGTGTAATCCATCAAAGAAACTGATTGCAAATGCTCCTACAATCCCCCCCACATACATCGCTAATGGAAGACGAACGTAGTTTTCAACAAGTGATAATACGATAAGTACGATTCCAATTGGATAAATAGCGATTAAGATTGGTAATGCTAATGCATTTAACTGAGTTAACCCAAGATTTGCTACCATAAATGCTAATACACAGAAAATGAAAACGACTTTTTGATAAGAAAGCTTTGGTAATAAGGAAGAGAAGTAATCACCACAAGCTGCAACAATACCTACAGAAGTTGTTAAACATGCTGCTGTAATTGCGATCCCTAGTAATAAAGTTCCGTAACTGCCAAATAAATGATTCACCACATTTGTTAAAATAATTCCTCCGTTTGCGCCCATTCCAAGTGACACACTAGAAGCTCCAAGATAAGCAAGCGCTAAATACACAAGTAGTAGACCAAGCGCTGCAATAAATCCTGCAAAGATTGTTACTTTTGCAATACTATTTTTATTTGTAATGCCTTTTTCTTTTAACGCATGAATTACAACATTTCCGAATACAAGTGCTGCAAGTCCATCTAAAGTTAAATATCCATCAATAAATCCTTTGAAGAGAGGAGCACTATACACTTCTGTCGGTGCACCAAATTCTCCAATTGGTGTAATAAGTGCTTTACCTACGATAATTGCAATAACAGCTAATAATATTGGAGTTAGCACTTTACCAATACGCCCCACTAATTTCGAAGGATTTAAAGCTAAATAGAAAGTTACTGCAAAGAAAATAAGTGTAAAGATAACAAGTGGATATGACTGACCTGCTATCTCACTTGGTAAAAACGGTGCAACACTCATCTCATAAGCTACTGTTCCTGTACGCGGCACACTTACGAATACGCCTAAACATAAATAAATGGCAGTGATAAAAACAAGTGCGAATATAGGATGTACACGTCCTGCTAGCTCATTAATATCTCCCTTTAAAGCTATAACAATTACGCCTAATAAAGGTAGTCCAACGCCTGTTACAATAAAACCAAACAGCGCGATCCATACGTCCGTTCCAGCACCTTGCCCTAACGCTGGTGGAAAAATCATATTACCTGCACCAAAAAACAGTGCAAATAACATTAAACTTATTGCAAACATCTCTGAAAACTTTAAAGATGATTTCATTTCTACTAACCTCCTAAAATAATTAATTTACAAAATATTCTGAAAAGGAATCCGTCACATATCCTCTTTCAAGCACACTTCCCCGTAAAAGAACGCAAAAAACACCCGTCCCTAACAAAGGGACGAGTGTTGAAATCGTGGTTCCACCCTTATTCTAATAAAATGAATTTATAACGAAATAAGCTCATTTTATAGCTCGTGTAAATTGATAACGGTTTTATCCGCCAAGAATTACAATGCATCATGCATGCAGTTCACTCTTGAAGTTTAGAGGTGGTAAGCTTGTCTTTTCGTATTAGGAAGCTCACAGCCTAAGGCTCCCCTCTCTGAGAATCGTAAAATACAACTCATGTCCTCATCATTACTTTTATAAAATATCTTGTCGAAACTTGTTGTTTTTTATTATATGGGCTATTTTTTAAAAAATCAATAGTTTTATTTTTTCTGACAAAAAAATATTGGGAGAAAACTTTTCCTCCCTATAACTGATCTATTAGAATGTCTAATTCCTCCGATGTAACGCTCCTCCACTTTCCTACTTCAAGCTCATTTAGCTCTATATTCATAATGCGTACTCGCTTTAGCTTTATTACAGTAAACCCGAAAGCACGGCTCATTCTACGAATTTGCCTGTTCATCCCTTGCGTTAAAATGATACGAAATGTTGATTGATCGACTCTCGTCACTTTACACGGCTTCGTCATACCATCTTTAATCTTTACACCGCTGGACATCTCATTAATAAACCAGTCCGTAAAAGGTTTATCGACTGTGACAACATATTCTTTCTCGTGCTCATGATCACCATGTAAAATTTGATTCGCAATCGTACCGTCATTCGTTAATAAGATAAGTCCTTCTGATGCTTTATCTAATCGCCCAACTGGAAAGATTCGCTCTGGATAATTGATATAATCAATAATATTATCTTCAATATGATCGGCTGCTGTACAAGTAATTCCGACCGGCTTATGAAAGGCTATATACACCTTCTCTTTCTCTTTTTTTGCAATAACCTGCCCATCAATCGTTACTACATCACCATCGCTCACGAGTGCACCGTGCGTACATATTTCGCCGTTAATAGCCACGCGTCCAGCTTTAATGAGGCGATCTGTTTCACGTCTTGAGCAGGATTTTGCTTCGCTTATGTATTGGTTGATTTTCATGTTTTATTCCTTTTCACATATATTAAAAGCGTCAATCTATGGCAATATCATTATGCCACGATTGACGCTTTTTCAATTCGCAAAAACAACTAAATAAATAACCCCAATCACCAAAAATATTCCACAACAAGCTAACAATACTTTTGCAAGTTTGTCCATAAACATATAATGGTTTCCCCTTTGTTTCGTTGTTTGCTATTTTAATTCGACAACTGTTACGCCTAGGCCTCCCTCGCCCATGTCACCGTAACGGTAATTCTTCACGCCGCGGTGCTTCTTCAAGTAATCTTGTACACCTTGGCGAAGCGCTCCTGTTCCTTTACCGTGAATGATTGATACACGAGGATAACTTGCAAGCTGGGCATCGTCTAAATATTTTTCAACGCGCATCATTGCATCTTCATAACGTTCACCGCGAAGATCAAGTTCCAATGAAACGTGGTAATCTCTACCCTTCACACTTGCGACTGCTTTTTTCTCTGTTTGCTTCGGTGTGTTAATGTATTCCATGTTAGATTCTTTTACTTTCATCTTCAAAATACCGATTTGTACGCTCCACTCTGTATCACTTACTTTTTCAAGTAATTGACCCTTTTGACCGAACGTTAATACTTTTACTTCATCACCTGCCCGTAACTGTTGTTTCGGCGCAGTGTTTTTTACGTTTACTTTTTGTTTCTTCACAAGCTCTGGCGCTGTGCCTTCTAGACGGCTCTTCGCTTCAATAAGCTCATGATCTTTCACATTTACAAGCTGTGCTTTACGCAATTGACGAAGTTCTTGAATAATACCTTCTGCTTCTTTCTTCGCAGCTTCGACTTTTTCTTCCCCTTCTTTTTGCGCTTTTAATAATTTTTCATCACGCTCATCGTTAAACTCAATAATTTGACGTTGCAACTCACGATGAAGTTTCTCAGATTGTTTGCGAAGTGCCTCTGCTTCGTTCCAGTCACGCTCTGCGTTCTTCTGGCTTTCTTCTAACTTCGCAATCATATTTTCAATTTTATTTGTATCTGTACTAATGTGGTTACGTGCTTGATCAATAACGCGATCAGATAATCCAAGGCGCTTTGAAATTTCAAAGGCGTTACTGCGACCTGGTACACCGATTAATAATTTATAAGTTGGACTTAATGTATTTACATCAAACTCAACACTCGCATTAATAACTTGCTCACGGTTGTATCCGTATGCTTTTAATTCTGGGTAATGCGTCGTAGCAACAACACGAGCACCGCGGTTACATACTTCATCTAAAATCGAAATTGCTAGTGCAGCACCTTCTTGCGGGTCTGTTCCAGCACCTAATTCATCAAATAAAACTAAGCTTTCAAAATCAGCTTTTTCTAAAATATCTACAATGTTCACCATATGTGAGGAGAACGTACTTAAGCTTTGTTCAATCGACTGCTCATCACCAATATCAGCAAAGATGTTTTTAAATACACAAATCTCTGACTCATCCATTACTGGAATGTGAAGACCAGATTGCGCCATTAATACACAAATACCAACTGTTTTCAGCGTAACTGTTTTACCACCTGTATTCGGTCCTGTAATAACAATTGTCGTGAAATCTTTACCTAGCATAATGTTATTTGGCACAATAATTTCTGGATCGATTAGCGGATGACGAGCTTGTCTTAAATCCATATAACGCTCGTTATTTACGATTGGTTTCGTTGCTTTAATTCGCTTCGCATAAAAAGCTTTCGCAAAGATGAAATCAAGATTTGCAACTACTTCTACGTTTGATAAAACGATATCAGCTTCTACTGCCACTTCTTCTGTTAACATTAATAATATACGTTCAATTTCTTGTTTTTCTTTCACTCGTGCTTCTTGTAGTGCATTATTTAATTCTACAATGACTTGCGGTTCAATAAATAACGTTTGTCCAGAAGCAGATTGATCGTGAACAATACCACCATATACGCCGCGGTATTCTTGTTTTACTGGGATTACGTAACGTTCGTTACGAATCGTTACAATCGAGTCAGACAGCATCTTTTGCGCGTTTGAAGAACGCGTCATATTTTCTAACTTTTCACGAATACGACTTTCCGCAGTACGAATTTGAGTACGAATACCACGCAGTTTATCACTCGCGCTATCGACTACTTCACCGCCATCACCGATGCAATTTGTAATTTTCTTTTCTAAATCATATAAAGATACAATTTGAGCGACATGAGTTTCTAAAATCGGAAGCTCGACACCATTATCAACCATATCTTCAATGAAACGTTTCATATTGCGACTACCATACATCGTATTCGCAATATCAAGTAGTTCATTCGGGCTTAACATGCTTCCAATCTTTGCACGCTTCACATTTGAACGAATATCCGTAATGCCACCTAATGGTGCACTACCTTTTAAACGAATGACTTTCGCTGCTTCATCCGTTGTATCTTGCATTTCTACAATTTCTTCAAAATCAGTGCTCGGCACTAAATGCTTCACTTTATCACGGCCAAGTGAAGAGGCTGTATGTTCAAGTAATTGTTCTTTTACTTTATTGTATTCTAATACACGCAACGTTCTTTCTAACATGTTGCAGGTCCCCCTTGTGTTACTTATTACGTTTAATATAGTCTAATAAACGTTCAATATCCCACGTGTTAATCACGTTATCTTTTTGAATCCAACCTTTACGTGCTGCAGCTACACCTGTTTCCATATCTTCTAACATTTCAAGTGTATGAGCATCCGTATTAATCGCTACTTTTACACCAGCATCTTGTGCTTGTTTTAATAATTTCGCGCTTAAATCTAGACGGTTCGGATTCGCATTTAATTCTAAAACTGTATTTGTCTCTTTTGCGAGTTCAATTAATAAATCTGTATCTACATCATAACCCTCACGGCGCCCGAGAAGACGTCCTGTCGGATGAGCAATCATTGTGACATGTTTATTCTCAAGTGCAGTACGCAGACGTTTCATAATCGTTTCACGGTCTTGTGAGAAGCTAGAGTGGATCGCTCCAATGACATAGTCTAATTCTTCTAATACTTCATCATCAAAATCAAGCGAGGCATCTGGTAAAATGTCCATTTCAATTCCGCGTAAAATTGTAATGTCTGGATACTTTTCATTCATACGTTCAATTTCTTTCGCTTGCTCACGAAGACGCTCTTTCGTTAAACCATTCGCTACTTTCAAATATTGCGAGTGATCAGTAATCGCCATAAACTTATATCCACGAGCACGGCACGCTTGTACCATTTCTTCAATAGAAAAAGCACCGTCACTCCAAGTTGTATGCATATGTAAATCACCTTGTATATCGGAAAACTGAATTAAGTTCGGATACTCTTTAATTAATTCAATTTCTTTTCCATCTTCACGCACTTCTGGCGGAATAAATGGCAGACCGAAATGAGCGAAGAAGTCTTCTTCATTCTCAAATGTTTTCACTTCACCTGTTTCCAAGTTTTCTACACCGTACTCACTAATTTTCTCGCCTTTATCTTTTGCGATTTGACGCATTTTTACGTTATGGTCTTTTGATCCTGTGAAATGGTGAAGAGTTGTAATAAACTCTTCTGGTTTTACTAAACGAAAATCAATTGAAATATCATATTCATATTGAAGACGGACAGAAACTTTTGTATCTCCACTTGCGATTACTTCAATCATATTATCGAATTGTAGTAAATGCTCACGTACCGCTGCTGGTTCTGTCGTTGCAATGATAAAATCTAAATCTTTCACTGTTTCTCTCGCGCGGCGTAAGCTACCAGCGCGAGAGAAACGAATTACTTCAGCAATATTCGACAATTTCTCCTCTATTTCCCCGGCAATAGGCAATACCATCGCAATTGGTAAACGCTCTGGACGAGAGCCTACTTGATCGATTGCTTCTAATATTTTCTCTTCTGTCTTCTTACCGAAACCTGCTAAAGCCTGTACTTTATTTTCCTCACAAACAGCTTTTAGCGATTCCATATCAACAACACCAAGTTCTTTATATAACTTAGCTACCTTCTTACCACCAAGACCTGGTAGTTTTAATAACGGCAATAAGCTACTTGGTACTTCTTTCTCAAGTTCTTGTAATACTTCAGATGTTCCCGATTCTATATATTCTTGAATAACGGCTGCTGTTCCTTTTCCGATGCCTGGAATCTTTGTGAAATCTTCAATTTCAGAAAGACTACGATCGTCACTTTCTAATGCTGCTGCCGCTTTACGAAATGCAGATATTTTAAATGGATTCGCACCCTTTAGTTCCATAAAAAGCCCGATTGTCTCTAATAATTTGATAACTTGTTTTTTATTTACTTTCATCATTGCCCCGCCTTTCTTTCATAGAAAAAACTTCTCTTTCCGAAAAAAGAGAAGTTATACTCTGCTACCTGTCTGCCATAGTTCCTTCACCTTTTCAGATAGAATCGGTGTATCGTCTACAATTATTTTGCTAATTGATGATTTTTGTAATGGTGTTTGTACTTGTTCAATCGGAAGTATGTTTCCAATGATAATTAAGACAAACAAAATAATATATACTTCTAAAAATCCGAGGATTGCCCCCGCAAACGCATTTACTTGCTTTAAAACCGGTATTTCTGCAAACATATTTAACAAATTACCAAGTAATGAAAGTGCAATTTTAGTGATAATAAACAATATGATAAACGCAAGCGCTTGATAAAATACTGTCTCAATATTATTTGCATCAATCCATTCTGGAACAGATACGTTTTTATCAAATGGATACGGAATAAATTTCGCAAGTGCTGGCGCTAAATCTTTACAGTACCAGTATGCAACAAGGTATGCGATAATAAAGCTTGTTAACTTTACAAGTTGCAGAATAAACCCTCTGCGTAAGCCGAGGAAAAATCCCATAACAAGCAGTAAAATGATAATAATATCAATCATGTTATTCCATTCCTTTTTTTGTCATACTTTCTTTCAATTTCTCATGTTCTTCTTTTAATTTTATGTAATCGTGTATGACGTTTACCGCCGTCAATACCGCTAGTCTACTCGTGTCAAGCGAAGGATTCTTGGCATTGAGTTCGCGCATTTTATCATCCACAATCGCTGCTACCATGCGGATATGACTTGTACTTTCATCGCCAACAACTGAATATTGTTGACCATAGATTTCTACATTAATTCGACTTTTCTTTCCCTTTTGTTGTGACAACTCACCGGCCTCCAATCACGTACAGAATCCTAAAGTTTATCATACCATGAACCTTCATAATATGGAAACAGAAAGAACAATCCGATATGATAAAAATAACAATATAAAAAAAGGGGCGACCATTATGTCAAATTCTATCGTAATTCAAACAAATTCTACAGTAATTGAAGACATGAAACAACAATATAAACATTCGCTTAGCCCGAAAACTCCGCAAGGCGGGATCTTCATGGCAAAGGTACCATCTTGCACGATTACAGCGTATAAATCTGGAAAAGTAATGTTCCAAGGAGGCCGCGCTGAAGCAGAAGCTTCTCGTTGGCAAACTGTCTCTCAAACACCCAAAACAGCTGTAAAAAAAACTGTCGATTCACATCGTTATGCACCGCCTGCTTCCATCAGTACAATGTCTATTGTAGGGTCTGATGAAGTTGGTACGGGAGATTTCTTTGGACCGATGACAGTCGTTGCTGTATATGTAGATGCAAAGCAAATTCCACTACTAAAAGAACTTGGTGTAAAAGACTCTAAAAACTTAAATGACGATCAAATTACTGCCATTGCGAAACAACTTCTACATGTTGTTCCTTACAGCTCTCTTGTCCTTCATAATGAAAAATATAACGAGCTATTTGATAAAGGAAACAACCAAGGTAAGCTAAAAGCCTTGCTACATAATAAAGCTATTACAAACTTATTAGGTAAAATGGCACCTACAAAACCTGAAGGCGTCTTAATCGATCAATTCACACAACCTGATACATACTATAAATATTTAGCAAAACAAAAACAGGTACAGCGTGAAAATGTTTATTTCGCGACGAAAGGTGAAAGCGTCCATTTAGCAGTAGCCGCTGCTTCTATTTTAGCTCGCTACTCATTCGTAAAACAGTTTGACGAACTAAGCAAAAAAGCTGGTATGCCACTTCCAAAAGGTGCTGGTAAACAAGTTGATATTGCTGCAGCTAAATTAATTCAAAAGCTTGGTAAAGAACGATTACCCGAGTTTGTGAAACTGCATTTCGCTAATACGGAGAAGGCGTTTCGCTTATTAAAATAGTATCGACAAAAACAGGAGCCTACAAACTCCTGTTTTTTGTTTCACCTACTACTATCCTTACATCTTTGTTACAATTATTATATACAGATTATCCCAACATAAGAGAGGGTTCCCATTTCTACTTCTACAAATGATTCTAAATATTTTACTAGGCGATCCACACGAAAGACAGTTCAAAATTAGAGAAAACATTCAGATACTAAGTGAAAAGCCTGCATTCAATAATTTAAAGGAGGGAATTTATATAAACGCTGTAAAAGTGAAAAAGTTATTATATGTTTTCGTACATCTCGTAGGTCCACTTTCTTACTTCATTATTTCTACTGTTTGGGGCACTTTCTTCACTACTAAATCCACATTCGAAAACATATCTGATAGCCTTAGCGTTATGGCCATCTATCACGTGTTCATGAGTTTACTATGGTTTTTCTATTTAGATCGATTAGACAAAGACATAGATCAAATTACAAAAGAGATTAACGATAACAAGATGTAATACATAAAAAGGAGAGCCCCTAAGACTCTCCTTTTTTATGTTAGCTTTGTTTCTGCTTCTTATTAGATGAAGATACCTTATGAGAACCTGTTTCATGTGTCGTCGTTCCTTGTCCTTCTACTTCCGGAGAACCTAGGCTCGATCTTGAATGATCTTTTTTCACTTTTTTACTCATTTTATACTCACCCCTTCGCGTTACTTTTTGCTACGGGGTCATAAACTATGCAAACAAAAAAGCGAGAGGAAATCCTCTCGCTTTTTTCATATTTTAGAACTCAGAAGAACCTGGAGTTCTTGGGAATGGAATTACGTCACGGATGTTAGCCATACCAGTGATGTACATTAGGAAGCGCTCGAAACCTAGACCGAATCCAGCGTGTTTTGTACCGCCGTATTTTCTAAGTTCTAAGTACCACCAGTAGTCCTCTTCGTTCATACCTAATTCTTTAATTCTGTCTACTAAAACGTCCATTCTTTCTTCACGTTGACTTCCGCCGATTAATTCGCCGATGCCAGGAACTAGAAGGTCAGTAGCAGCTACTGTTTTTCCATCTTCATTCATACGCATGTAGAACGCTTTAATGTCTTTCGGGTAGTCAGTTACGAATACAGGGCGTTTGAAGATTTCTTCTGATAAGTATCTTTCATGCTCTGTTTGTAAGTCAATACCCCATTCTACTGGGTACTTGAAGTCAGCACCTGATTCTTGAAGTACTTTAATTGCTTCTGTATATGTGATGCGACCGAAGTCAGAGTTAATCACGTTGTTCATACGCTCTAGAACTGTTTTATCAACGAAGCTGTTGAAGAAGTCCATTTCTTCTGGTGCATGCTCTAATACATATTTCATTGCATATTTCAGCATATCTTCTGTAAGATCCATTACATCGCCTAACTCAGCGAATGCAATCTCAGGCTCAACCATCCAGAACTCAGCAGCGTGGCGAGTTGTGTTTGAGTTTTCTGCACGGAATGTAGGTCCGAATGTATATACATCACGGAATGCTAATGCATACGCTTCAGCGTTCAGCTGTCCACTTACTGTTAAGTTTGTTTCTTTACCGAAGAAGTCTTTTGACTCATCAACTTGTCCGTCTTCACCTTTTGGTACGTTGTTTAAATCTTGTGTTGTTACGCGGAACATTTCGCCAGCACCTTCTGTATCACTACCAGTGATGATTGGTGTGTGAACATGTACGAATCCACGCTCTTGGAAGAACTGGTGAATCGCAAATGCTGCGATAGAACGTACGCGGAACGTTGCAGAGAATGCATTTGTTCTTGGACGTAAGTGAGCGATTGTACGTAAGTATTCAAACGTATGACGCTTCTTTTGAAGTGGGTAATCAGAATCTGATAAGCCCTCGATATCAATTTTTTCTGCTTTAATTTCAAATGGTTGCTTCGCTCCAGGCGTTGCAATTACTTTACCTTCTACTTTCACTGAAGAGCTAAGTGGAAGCTTTGCAATTTCTTTAAAGTTCTCTAATTCTGTATCGAAAACGATTTGAACGCTTTTGAAAAAGCTACCGTCGTTTAATTCGATGAAACCAAATGCTTTTGAATCACGTAAATTACGAATCCACCCTGATACTTGTACTGTTTGACCTGCATACTTTTCTGTATCTCTATACAGACTTTTTACTAATGTGTTTTCCATAGTGAAATTCTCCTTTGCTGATATATTTAAATACAAAAAAACCTTTCATCCATAAAGGGACGAAAGGTTAAACTTCGCGGTACCACCCAATTTGTCATAAAGACCAACTTTAACTCGTATGTAATACATACTTCCCGGTTTGTAACAGGCCGGCTTCCCGTCTAAGTCTACTCTTGAATACAAGATTCAATTTCGGTTAGCAACTCCAAGGTGTTCTTCACATATACCGCCTCATCAGGCTCTCACCGCCCCTGACTCGCTTTGGATTATAGTATATACTACTTTTCCTTATCATCGTCTTTCATTTTGTTAAACTAAAATTAATGTACTACATTCGAGAGAAAGATGCAAGATGCCATAAAATATATAAGCGATTTTTGTAATATATCGACTTACCGACATCTGTCGACGATTGTGCAATAAAAAAATTGCCGGAATGAATCCGGCAATTTTCTAATTACTTACGTAACTCCGCACCAAATTTCTCTTCTACCGTTGTTAATACACGGTTATGCGCTTCTGTTACTTCTTCATCTGTTAACGTACGTTCTGCATCGAAGTAAGTCATAGAGAATGCAAGTGATTTCTTGCCTTCTTCCATTTTTTCACCTTCGTATAAGTCGAATAGTGTTACGTCTTTCAAAAGTTCTCCGCCAGCTTCAGCAATGACTTGCTTCATTTCACCAGCTTTTGTTTCTTTTGTTACTACAACAGCCATGTCACGTGTCATAGATGGGAAACGCGGAATTGCTGAGTAGTAAGTTTCTTCAGCGTCTGCACCGAATATTTTTACAAGAGATAGTTCAAATACGAATGTATTTTTCACATCTAATTGTTTTTCTGCTTCTGGGTGCAATTGACCGATGAAACCAATTACTTCGCCATCTAATACGATGTCAGCTGTACGACCTGGGTGCATACCTTCACGTTTCGCTGGTGCATATGTGATTTGGTTTGAAACGCCAAGTACGTCGAATAGTCCTTCTAGTACACCTTTCACAACGAAGAAGTCTACTACTTTCTTCTCACCTTGCCATGCATGGTGAAGAGCAAGACCTGTCATAACACCTGCAAGGTGTTGTTCTTCTTTCGGAAGTTCTCCTGCTTCTGTTGGTAAGAAGATAGAACCTACTTCGTATAAAGCAACGCTGTCGTTTTTACGAGCAACATTGTATGAAACTGCTTCTAGCAATTGTGGCACTAAGCTTAATCGAAGTTGGCTACGCTCTTCACTCATTGGAAGTGCAAGGTTTACAGGTGCCTTTTCGTTTGGCTCAATCATGTATTGTTTCGCTTTGTCAGCGCTCGTTAATGAATACGTGATTGCTTCATATAAACCAGCACCCTCTAAGAAGCGACGTACTTTACGACGTTTCGTTTGTGCTGATGTTAATTTACCACGAGTCATCGTTCCAGAAGGTAATGTAACTGGAATGTGGTCATAACCGTATAGACGGCCCACTTCTTCTACTAAGTCTTCTGAAATTGTAATATCAGGACGACGTGCTGGTACATTTACATGGAATGTTCCTTCTACTTCTGTGAATGGAAATTTCAAGTTCGCGAACATTGTACCCATTTCACTCGCAGAAATATTTGTACCTAATACACGGTTTACTTTTTCAGCAGTAACAGATACTGTACGCTCTTGTACTTGTAAGTTATCAGCTTCTACTACACCTTCAAGTGCTTCACCGCCAGCATATTTCGCCATTAAGGCAGCTGCGTGTTGAATTGCTTCAAATGTACGTGTTGGGTCGATTCCTTTTTCAAAACGTGCACTTGATTCACTACGAAGACCTAAGTCTTTTGATGTGCGGCGCACTGTTTGACCTGCAAAGTATGCAGACTCAATTAGAACGTTTACTGTCTCATTTGTAACTTCAGAATCCGCCCCACCCATTACACCAGCAACAGCTAAAGCTTTTGTTCCGTTTGTAATTACAAGATGGTGGCTTTGTAATGTACGCTCTTGATCATCTAATGTTTCAATTTTTTCGCCTTCTTTTGCAAGACGAACAACGATTTCTTTTGAACCTAATTTATCGTAATCGAATGCATGTAACGGTTGACCGTATTCCATTAAAATGTAGTTTGTAATATCAACTACGTTGCTAATTGGACGAATGCCAGCTGCCATAAGACGAGTTTGCATCCACATTGGTGATGGACCAATCTTTACGTTTTTAACCATTTTTGCAATGTATAATGGGTTTTCTTCTTTCGCTTCTACATTTACAGAAATATAATCAGAAGTTTTTTCTGCTGTTTCTTGTAATTCGATAGCTGGAAGTTTTACTTCTCGGCCGTAAATAGCAGCCACTTCATATGCAACACCTAACATATTTAAGCAATCTGCACGGTTTGGTGTTAAACCAAGCTCAAGTACTTCATCGTGTAAGTTTAAAATTTCAAGTGCATCTGCACCAACTTCAGCGTCACTTGGGAAGATGAAGATACCATCTGCATATTCTTTTGAAACTAACTTTCCATCAATGCCAAGCTCTTGAAGAGCACAAACCATACCGTGAGAAGCTTCACCACGTAGTTTTGCTTTTTTAATTTTGAAGTTACCAGGAAGCACAGCACCAACTTTTGCAACTGGTACTTTTAAACCTTTTGCAATGTTAGCAGCTCCACAAATAATTTGAACTGGCTCTTCTTCACCGATATCGATTAAGCATTTGCTTAATTTATCAGCTTCTGGGTGTTTTTCACATTCTAATACGTGACCAACTACAACACCTTTTACACCTTTATTTAATACTTCAACGCCTTCTACTTCAATACCACTTTTCGTGATTTTGTCTGCTAGTTCTTGTGCTGTTACATCTTTAATATCTACATACTCTTGTAACCAACGATATGATACGAACATATTTATCCTCTCCTTCCCTTACGCTCGTTTGAATTGTTGTAAGAAACGTACATCATTTGTATAGAAATGACGAATGTCATCTACGCCGTATTTCAACATTGCGATACGCTCTGCGCCCATACCGAATGCGAAACCTTGATATTCTTTTGAATCATAACCAGCCATTTCAAGTACGTTCGGGTGAACCATACCTGCGCCTAGAATTTCAATCCAGCCAGTTCCTTTACAAGTGCCGCAACCTTTGCCATGACACATCATACAAGAAATATCCATCTCTACAGATGGCTCTGTGAATGGGAAGAAACTTGGACGAAGACGGATTTCACGATCTTCACCGAACATCTTTTTCACGAATACTTGCAGTGTACCTTTTAAGTCACTCATACGAATGTTTTTATCAATTACAAGGCCTTCAATTTGCATGAACTGATGTGAATGCGTCGCATCATCATCATCGCGGCGATACACTTTACCAGGACAAATAATTTTGATTGGGCCTTTTTCTTTATTATTTTCCATCGTACGTGCTTGCACAGAAGATGTATGTGTACGTAGTAACGTTTCTTCTGTAATGTAGAATGTATCTTGCATGTCACGTGCTGGGTGATCTTTCGGTAAGTTTAGTGCTTCGAAGTTGTAGTAGTCTTTTTCTACTTCTGTTCCTTCAGCTACTTCATAACCCATACCGATGAATACATCTTCAATTTGTTCAACAACAGCTGTTAACGGATGGTGACAACCTGTTTCAACAGGACGACCTGGTAATGTAACATCAATTGTTTCCGTAGCTAATTTCGCTTCAATTACTGCTTTTTCTAAGTTGCTAATTTTGTCTTCTAGACGCGTTTGAATCGCTTCACGTACTTCATTCACTAATGCTCCCATACGTGGACGCTCTTCTGCTGATAATTTTCCCATGCCGCGTAATACTTCTGTAATTGGACCTTTTTTTCCTAAATACGCTACGCGTACGTCGTTTAAGCCCTTTAGCTCTTTCGCTTCTTCAATAAGCTCTAACGCTTTTTGCTTTAGCTCTTTTAAACGTGCTTCCATTTTGGAACCCTCCTAATTTTAAAAATAAAAAAACCTCGCTCCCAAAAAGGGACGAGGTAAATTCGCGGTACCACCCTAAATTGACAGAACAAGTCTGCCCACTCATTAGTTATAACGATCAATTCTGACCGGAACGCCTTTACATATACATGGTCCTGGCGTCAACTCCAGAGGTGAATTCACTTCCGTCTACCATAAGAATGCTTTCAGTCTACGGCACTCTCTCCCTATATGGCGATTTTGTAAGCTACTCTTCTCTATCAACGTTTTTCGTTATTTAACTTTTAATATAATGTACTTCAACTTATTATAAGAAGTTTTTTATTTGTTCGCAACTGGGCTTTGTAAATAATACGTTAAAATCCCTGCTGCAACCGCAACATTTAATGATTCTGCCCCGCCGTAAATCGGAATATACAAGTTTTGATCCGTTTTTGTAAGAATTTCTTGGCGTACGCCATTTCCTTCATTTCCAACAATTAATGCAAAACTTCCGGCCGGAGTTACCTCACCATACGGAACTCCATTTTCAAGAGCTGTTCCATATACAGGAACGTTATTTTCTTTTAACTTGTCTACCCATTCTTCTAAGTTCCCTTTTACAATTGGCAAGCGGAAAATAGAACCTTGTGTAGAGCGGAGTACTTTACTATTGTAAACATCAACACAACCTTCTCCAAGCACAACGGCGTGAATACCAGCTGCATCAGCTGTACGAATAATTGTTCCTAAATTACCTGGGTCTTGCAGTCCATCCAATAAAAGGAATTTCCCATCAGTAAGAGCTACTTCTTTCTCATGCTTCTCACAAACAGCAAATACACCTTGCGTCGTTTCTGTTTCACGAAGTATTTTTACAATAGCCTCAGGCACGATATACATTTCTACATCATTAACTGTCCAATCTTTCGGAAGGTCTGTCTGATCTGAAACGATAAGTTCTGTTACAATTCCTGCCTTCAAAGCTTCCTCGACTAAGTGAAATCCTTCTACAAAAAATAAACCTTTTTTATCGCGTTCTTTTTTCGTTTGCAGCTTTTTCCACTGCTTTACACGCGGATTTTGTACTGAATCAATGTTTTTCATAATATGTATTTCCCTCTCTTCTTGTCTTATCATTATAGCCTATTTTTCATACATATTTACATAAAAAAGAACAAAAACTAACGTCAGTTTCAATTCTGAAGAAGAGGTGAAAACAATGAGTTTTAATTTACGCGGTGCCGTATTAGCGAATGTATCTGGTAATTCACAAGATCAATTACAAGAAACAATTGTCGATGCAATTCAAAGCGGTGAAGAAAAAATGCTTCCAGGTCTTGGCGTCTTATTTGAAGTCATTTGGAAAAACGCTGATGAAAATGAAAAGCACGAAATGTTAGAAACACTAGAGCAAGGATTAAAAAAATAAGCAATTTGAAAATCACCTTCGCATAAGCTAAGGTGATTTTTTTACGAAAAAAATTTTTCTTCTCCTAAACATTTCTACTTTACTAACGAACTATGATGGAGTACAATGTTCAAAATACATTTAAACCGATCGATTTTTCTTCGTATACATCATTAGATAAAAGGAGTGAATGTTTTATGCACCGTATTACGCTTGAACAAATTTTTAAACACCATATTACACAAAAATACGTAAACCGTTCCGGAATGGTCCACGCGATCGCTGTCGCTTACCATGCGTTTCACTTAGCTAAAAAGCACCACGCCTCAGTCGATGCTGCGACAAAAGCCGGTTTCCTTCATGATATCGGACATCATACGTGGTACACAGGCGGCGAATGGGACTATGACTTATATAAAAAGAATGATATCCATGCAATTAAAGGCGCAGAAAGAGCACATAAATTACTTATTAGATTGGGAGAACATCCAAAACTAGCAAAAGAAATTTCTATCGCAATCCTTCTGCATACAGATTCTTTCTTAGTGGAACAAGAAATTGAAAGAACATCTCTTCAAAGCATTATTAAATGGGCAGACGAAGCAGATGAAGAACCAGGCGGAGCTCATCATTATAGAACGATTTCTTATGAAAAAGCACTTAAAGCTATTCAGCAATTAGATCGATTGGTAGAGCGTGAATTGCAAATAGAGCAAGCCAAATTGAATAACAAGGCAGAACATAGTTATCAATGAGAAAGAGGCATCACTACAGGGTGATACCTCTTTTATTATTTTACGAAAAATACACCTTTGTATGTAATATTTAAATGTTACATTCAGAAACAAATTAATCTATAATTTAATATACAAATATAAAGAGGTGATTTCACAGATGCAATCCGCTACACAACTTTCTGATGAACAGAAACACTCTATGTCATGGGGACAATTTATTAGCTCCGTTTTATTCGCTTTTTTCGGAACTGGACTCATTACCTTGTTCCTAGCAATAATGCCCTTAACAATTTATACGGCTAGTCTTACAAATAAAAAGCAAATTGCCCTGTATGAATCTATTGCAAACACCGCAAGTATAGGGTTACAACTAGCCATGTTGTTATTCTTTATTTTTAAATTCAAACCTGCGAAAAGATTATTACTGAACTCTTTTAACTTTAAAGCACTGAAAGAATGGCGCACATACGTATATTTACTTCTTTTCTTCGCTATAAACATCATAATCAACTACTTCTTATTAAATTATGTGTTCCAAGACGCAACAAAGCAACAATCTTCCGCACTAAACTTAGACGTTTTTAAGCAATATCAAATACTATTACTTCTCGGATTTGCAATACTCACACCAATTTTTGAAGAACTTATTTTCCGTGGTTTTATACTTCATTTCTTCTCTGAGCGCTTTCCATTTTGGATTGCAGCAGTCTTAACAAGTTTCTTCTTTGGTATCGCTCATACATACTCACTTGGAGTAATGGTAATTACTTTCTTCATGGGATTATTAATGGCTATTTTATGTAAGAAAACAAAATCCATTCTTCCAGCTATGTTATTTCATATTATAAATAATACGTTGGCATTCTTCAGTTAAAAAGAGGTATCATCACGATACCTCTTTTTACTCTTTTATCACAACTTCAAACTCTTCTTCAATTAGCACTTTTTGATAATCCGTATCATTACTACCCATTTCTATCAATTTATACATATTTATTAATAATATCCAAAATGAACCTGATGTAGTAAAATATAACTCATTACATAAAAGGAGATTATATATGTTTAGCTTCCTTTGGATTGTTTATATGCCACTTCTTGTCTTATGCGGATTTTTCGGTGGTATTTTTTTAATTATTACTAGTATTAAACATCGGAAATTATTTGTTGGTTTAATGGGGGTACTTAGCTTTTCCTTTGTAACGCTACCTTTTGTTTTTTGGAGCATGGGGTGAATAGCGAGACAATCCTCCCTATTTCAACTACTTTATACTGGATATTGTTTTCTTTAACTGGATTATTAGCAGGGGTAAGGGGATTACAAATGAAAATTAAAAGTATACGCAACATGGGATTCATTATTTTTATTGCGGGACTATTAGGAGTTATTTTCTGGGAACTCATGTCTGCAGGTGATTCATTCTATATCTAATTGCATCTTTTTATAAGAAAACAAAAAAGCAGGAAATTTAATTCCCTGCTTTTCTATTTGGTTTATTGCCTGATTGTAAGAAGAACGATAACACCCAAGCAATACCTGCTAGTATCGTTGCAATTAAGAAGGCATCGTTAATACCGTTAATTGCAGATAGCTTTGAAATTTGTCCATATAATAGTTGTGTGCTCATCGCATCTCCTGCTTGAGCTGATCCGGCAATCGCTGCTAAACTTTGCCCCATACCGTGTACTTTATCAACTAAAATTGGGTTTGATGTTGTTAACATGTTGCCGTAATCTGCTACGTGAGCAGTTGTTTGTTGCGTCATAAGTGTGATTAAAATCGCTGTTCCGATTGAACCAGCTACTTGTCTTGACGTATTTTGCGTTGCTGTACCGTGAGAAATTAATTTCATCGGCAGTGCGTTCATACCAGCTGTCATAATTGGCATCATAATGAATGACATACCAATTGAACGTATAATATAATCCGTCATAATAACGCTATACGGTGTATCCATCGATAATTTTGTAAATTCATATGTCGCATACGTCGTAATTGCCAATCCAATTATCGCTAATGGACGAATGCCATATTTATCGAATAATTTACCCGCTACTGGTCCCATGATCCCCATAATTAATGATCCTGGAAGAAGTAGTAAACCAGATTCAATTGGCGTAAAGCCACGAATGTTTTGCAGATATACTGGAAGCAATAACATACCCCCGAATAATGCCATCGTAACGATTGCGTTAATTACTAAAGTAAAAGTAAATACTGGATATTTAAATACTTGTAAATCAAGCATTTTATTGTCCGTTGTTAACTCTCTCCAAATAAATAACGCTAAACCAATTACACCGATAACAAGTGAAATAATGACTTCTGCACTAGTCCAACTATTATTTCCAGCTTCACTAAATCCGTACAATAAGCTTCCTAGTCCAATACTTGAACTAACAACACCGAATATATCTAATTTCGTTTTAGACACTGGCTGAGCTAGTGTAAAGAATTTTAAAGATAGGAACGTAATAATTAAACCGATAATAAACATCGCATAGAACATTAAGTTCCAGCTATAGTTTTCAATCACCCAACCTGTTACAGTTGGTCCGATAGCTGGTGCTAAAATCATTGCAACACCTAGTAATCCCATCGCCGCTCCGCGCTTATGAGGCGGGAACAATGTCATAAAGATATTCATACCAACCGGCATTAAAATACCCGCACCAACTGCTTGAATTACGCGGCCTGTCATCATCATTGTAAAGTTTCCTGAAGTAGCGCAAATGATAGATCCTACTGTGAAGAATAACATTGCCGCTACAAATAATTTACGATACGTAAATCGTGAAACTAAAAAGGCACTAATCGGCACTAAAATACCATTTACAAGCATAAACCCTGTAATTAACCATTGCGCCGTTGAAGTTGATACGTTAAATTCATTCATTAACGGAGGCAATGCAACGTTAATGATTGTTTGGTTCAAAATAGAAACGAACATGCCGAGAATTAATACTGTTACAACTGCTTTTACATTTACATCCTCTATAGGCATAGACGTTTGTTTTTTCGGCATTTCTTTTTCTTGTTTTACTTCTTCTTGCTTGCCTGTTTCTAATTCAACTACATTAGAAATTTCGGCTTCTTGCTTTTGTTCACTTTCTTTCTCTACTGCTTCTAGCTTACTTACTTCTATTTTACTTACGGCTGGGACTTGTTCTTCTCCCACGTTCGTTTTTTTCTTTCGTAAAAGACGATTTACAAGGAAGAAGACGATTATACAAAATAGTGCATATCCTACAATTGCAATTGAGGACATCTCATCTCCCCCTTACTTATGAATACGAACTGACACATTCATTCCAGGAACAATATTTACTGATTTGCTATGATCTAATGAAATTTTAACTGGCACTACTTGTGTTACTTTCGTATAGTTCGCTGTTGAATTACTTGATGGTAACATCGAGAATGTATTTGCTGTTGTTAAACCAACTTGTTCTACTTTCCCAGTTAACGTTGTATCTGGGTATGCATCTACATACACGTCTACGTCTTGACCTTTCTGAACATCATCAACATCTGTTTCTTCAATGTTTGCTGTTACCCATAAATTGTTCATATCAAATGCGTAAGCAATCGGGCTACCTGCTCCAACGAAAGCATTTGTTGTTGCGTTTGATTGTACAACCGTTGCATTTTGTGGAATTGTTACATCTACTGTTTGTTCTCCATTAGCTGCTGCTACAGTAACAGCTCCTAATTTATCGTTCTCATTGTAATTTTTTCCAACTTCAGCTTTCCAGTCAGTTAGTTTCCCTGCTACTGGTGAAGCAACCGGAATTACCTTTCCATCGATCTTTGCATTGTCTGTTTTTAAGTAATTTTCCGTTTGGTTGTAATAGTAATAACCGACAATACCGCCGCCAACTAGTACAATTAATGTGATAATGTTGATAATTACCATTCTTCGAAACTGATTCATTGCATTCCTCTCCTTATATCGCATATAATTTTTTCTAAACTATTTATGTCCTTATTGTTTAGATTGTTTAATTGTTAATTATATTAACCTTTTAACGAAAAAATCACACCATCTGCAGCGTAAATCGAAACTTATCTACCTGCGAGCGGTGCTGATTTCTGAAGGACTATCGTTTATAATTATAAATAATTATTTTGAATCTACAACCGACAATTTACGTATGAAATGTTGCTTAAACAACAATATAATACCAATATGTTGTTTAAGTATAGAAAATTAAACGAGGAGAAGTAAAATGTCTATTAAAAATACAAATGATCCACGTGTAAAGCGAACGAGACAACTCATTCAGGATGCTTTTGTCGCTTTAGTAGGCGAAAAAGGCTTTGAAAATGTAACTGTGCAACATATCGCAGAACGTGCTCCTGTAAATCGCGCTACATTTTATAGCCATTACCATGATAAATATGACCTATTAGACAAAAGTATTGAAGAAATGTTAGAGAAGCTAGCAGAAGTAATTAAACCGAAAAATAGAAATAAAGAAGATTTTCAACTTACATTCGATTCACCTCATCCTACATTTTTGGCTTTATTCGAACATATCGCAGAAAATGTAAACTTTTATAACGTTATGCTTGGGGATAAAGCTGCCGGAAACTACTCTTATAAAATGATGAAAACGATACAAGTGCATTTAACATTAAGCTTGTCTATTTCACAACCAGATGACGAAGATCTTATGGTTCCTCGTGATATTTTGATTAGTTATGTGACAGGGGCTCACATCGGAATGATTATGTCATGGTTAAAAAGAGGAATGATATATACCCCGCATTTTATGGCGATGCAATTAACTCGTTTAATTATTTTAGGCGCTCATACTGCAGCAGGATTAGAACGACCTTTTTAAAACATAAAAAAGCGAAGGAAAATCTCCTTCGCTTTTTCTATTAATTAAATGTAATGTTATGTACAGCATCCTTATCAAGACGTTTAATAACTTCTACAATTAACTTTACTGCATTTTCATAATCATCACGGTGTAACATTGCTGCATGAGAATGAATATAGCGCGTTGCAATTGTAATTGCCATAGAAGGAATACCGTTTACAGCAATATGAATCGCACCCGCATCAGTTCCCCCGCCCGCTACTGAATCATATTGGTATGGGATTTGTAATTCGTCAGCAACATCAACTACGAAATCACGTAAACCTGTATGTCCAATAACAGAAGCATCATACAAAATGATTTGTGGTCCATCGCCCATTTTACTTTGCGCTTCTTTTGACGTTACACCCGGTGTATCTCCAGCGATACCAACATCTACTGCGAACGCGATATCTGGTTTAATATAATTCGCAGATGTTTTTGCACCACGAAGACCAACTTCTTCTTGTACAGTTCCAACGCCGTATACAACGTTTGGATGCTTTTCATCTTTTAATTGTTTTAATACATCAATTGCAATCGCACAACCGATTCGGTTATCCCATGCTTTTGCAAGTAACATTTTTTCATTCTTCATCACTTGGAATTCAAAGTAAGGTACAACTTGATCTCCTGGTCGTACGCCCCACTCCATTGCTTCTTCTTGGCTAGAAGCACCGATATCGATGAACATGTCTTTAATTTCAACTGGCTTTTTACGTGCTTCTGGAGGTAAGATGTGCGGTGGTTTTGAACCAATTACACCTGTTACATCTCCTTTACGCGTTACAATCGTCACGCGCTGTGCAAGCATAACTTGTGACCACCAGCCACCCACCGTTTGGAAGCGTAGGAAACCTTTGTCATCAATTTGCGTAATCATAAAGCCAACTTCATCTAAATGACCTGCAACCATAATTTTCGGGCCGTTTTCTTCCCCTACTTTTTTCGCAACTAAACTTCCTAAATTATCAGTAGAAAGCTCGTCTGCAAATGGCTCGATATATTTCTTCATTACTTCGCGTGGTTCACGCTCGTTACCGGCAATACCACGTGCATCTGTTAATTCTTTTAGCATTGTCAATGTCGCGTCTAATTTTGTCATTGCCAACACCCTCCTTTTTCTTCAGTCAATTCATTATACAATAATTAAATTGAAATATTCAAAAATTAAATTAGTATCCTTGTGTTTGACGCTGATGATTTACTTCATTTTTATCTAAATACGCTTTTTCAATCTCTTCTTGCTCAAATTCAAGTGCTTGTCCAAGTCGAAGATAGCTCGTAAATAATTCAATATAGTTTGTAATAGATGGTTGATCTGTAAAACGAATTACTTTCGCGTATGTGTCTAAGAAAATTTCCACTTGTGTTTTATTCGTTTGTGCACATTTATAGAATAGGAAGTTTTTATCAATCCCTAAATCAATTCCGATTGATAAAATAAAATGCAAACCATCTACGTATTCTTCTAATATTACTCCACGTTCCGAAGCTGGTTTGTTGCTCCAATATTTAAAACAACGTGTTTCATTTGCAAGTTCTCCAATTTCTACAAGAAGAGCTAACATTTTTTCTTTTAACAATTTTTTCGGTTGTAAGTCATGTTCTTTTGCAATACGGTCATCTAATTCTTTTTGTAATTTAAATAGTTGTAGTAAGTCCATTCTATTGCCCTCCTCCAACATCGCATTTTACGCAACAATGTTGTTTCATCTCAAAGTTCATTATTATGTTTCAGTTCTTATGAATAAGTCAGCTATCTACCTCTTTATAAAATAGCTTGTCCTTAATTTACAAATACGTTTCAGTCATCGCTCTTAAATTGTTCATCTGATGAAAGTTCCATATCATCTTTCCATTATAGCAGTGTCGTTTCGGCTAGGAAAGATACTCTTCTTTCCAAAAGAGCAGAATTAAAAAAAGCCAGGAGGATTCTCCTGACTTCACATATATATTCTTCTATACCGCTATAGTTTTTATATTAATTTTGTCATATCGATAATAGCACATCCGTTAATCTTTAGAACTTCAAACTTCTCTCTGAATACAAACAAAAAACCTTAGAAGAAAATTCTTCTAAGGTTTCAACTAATTAATTAGTTAATGTTGTTTTTTGCAACTGTTGCTAATTCAGCGAAAGCTTTTTCGTCATGAACAGCTAAGTCAGCAAGCATCTTGCGGTTAACTTCGATGCCAGCATTTTTAAGACCGTGCATTAAGCGGCTGTAAGAAAGACCATTCATACGAGCTGCTGCGTTGATACGTGTAATCCATAATTTACGGAAGTCACGTTTCTTTTGACGGCGGTCACGGAATGCATACATTAGAGATTTCATAACCTGTTGGTTAGCAACCTTGAATAATGTATTTTTTGAACCGTAGTAACCTTTTGCTAATTTTATAACTTTTTTACGACGTTGACGAGTAACTGTACCACCTTTTACTCTTGGCATAATATTACCTCCTAATTGTTCTATATATCAGCCGAACTTATTTTAAGTTGTCAAGCATTTGACGAATGCGTTTGAAGTCACCAGCGCTTACTACACCAGCTTTACGTAGTTTACGTTTAGCTTTTGTAGATTTGTTAGCGAATAAATGGCTTGTGTAAGCGTGAGAACGTTTCAGTTTACCTGATCCAGTCTTTTTGAAACGCTTTGCAGCGCCGCGATGAGTTTTTTGTTTAGGCATAGGTATTTCCTCCTCTATCTATTACTTATCGTTTTTCGGTGCTAAAACTAAGAACATACTGCGTCCTTCCATTTTAGGCTTAGATTCAACTGTACTAACTTCAGCACAAGCTTCTGAGAAGCGATCTAAAACACGTTGACCGATTTCTTTATGAGTAATGGCACGTCCTTTAAAGCGAATTGACGCTTTAACCTTGTCGCCTTTCTCTAAAAACTTGATAGCATTACGAAGTTTTGTGTTAAAGTCGTGTTCATCAATTGTTGGACTTAAACGAACTTCTTTCATGCTAATTACTTTTTGATTTTTGCGCTGCTCTTTTTCTTTCTTCTGTTGCTCAAAGCGGAATTTACCGTAGTCCATAATGCGGCATACTGGCGGTTTCGCATTTGGAGCAACTAATACTAAATCAAGATTAAGATTTGCAGCTAAGTCTAAAGCGTCATTACGAGACTTGATTCCAAGTTGATCGCCATTTGCGCCAACTAAACGTACTTCACGTGCACGAATTTGCTCGTTAATCATCATATCCTTGCTAATAGTAAGCCACCTCCAAGGTTTTCTCAGAACATATTTTGTAGTCATAGAACCCGACAAAAAAAGTGCGGGCATACGACACCCACACTTGTAAAATCTTAAGTAAGAAATACATTTACCTGCTAACTGCGAATGCGTCCATCAGGTGAGAAGCGGGTGCTTCTACTTGTTCCACAAAACAATATTCTATTATCCTTGATGAGTTTATCATAGGACATGACGTCTGTCAAGAAGACGCGATGTGTTTTACTAACAACAAGAAATATTGTAACAAACAACTAACATACTTGCAATACTTTTTTACGATAAGTGTTACATGGGTATTTTTTCTAATTCCCCTCAAGTATATTACATAAAAAAGCCGCGGTATACCGCGGCTTTTTCTTATCGTTTTCCTTCTACTTTAATCATGTCAACAAAAGCATCTAATGCGATTGTTTCTGATTTTTGTTCACCATATTTACGTACGTTTACGCCGTTTTCAGTTACTTCATTGTCACCTACTACAAGCATGTACGGAATTTTTTGCATTTGTGCTTCACGGATTTTGTAACCAATCTTCTCTTCACGAGTGTCTAATTCAACACGGATACCAGCACGACGCAATTCGTCTTGTACTTTCTTCGCATAGTCTAAATGTACTTGCGGAGAAACTGGAATTACTTGTACTTGAACTGGAGCTAACCAAGTTGGGAATGCACCTTTGTATTCTTCAATTAAGAAGGCTACGAAGCGTTCCATAGTTGATACAACACCACGGTGAATTACAACTGGACGATGTTGCTTACCGTCTTCACCAACATAAGTTAATTCAAAGCGTTCTGGAAGTAAGAAGTCTAATTGTACAGTTGAAAGTGTTTCGTCTTTTCCAAGAGCAGTACGAACTTGAACATCCAGTTTTGGACCGTAGAATGCCGCTTCACCTTCAGCTTCATAGTAATCAAGACCCATTTCATCCATAGCTTCTTTTAACATACCTTGTGCTTTTTCCCACATCTCATCATCCGCATAATACTTTTTAGTATCTGCTGGGTCGCGATAAGATAGACGGAATGAGTAGTTCTCTAAACCGAAATCTTTGTACACTTCTAGAGTTAAGTTTACAACACGTTTTAACTCTTCTTTAATTTGATCTGGACGAACGAAAATGTGCGCATCGTTTAAAGTCATTCCGCGTACACGTTGTAATCCAGATAACGCACCTGACATTTCATAACGATGCATTGTTCCAAGTTCCGCAATACGGATTGGTAATTCACGGTAGCTGTGAATATCATTTTTATAAACCATCATATGGTGAGGACAGTTCATTGGACGAAGAACTAATTCTTCATTATCCATTTCCATTGATGGGAACATGCCATCACGGTAGTGGTTCCAGTGACCAGAAGTTTCATATAACTCTCTGCTTCCTAATACTGGAGTGTATACGTGATCATAACCTAAGCTTGCTTCTTTATCAACGATGTAACGCTCGATAATACGACGAATTGTTGCACCTTTTGGTAACCAAAGTGGTAAACCTTGTCCTACTTTTTGGCTATTAGTAAATAGTTTTAATTCTTTACCTAATTTACGGTGATCGCGCTCTTTCGCTTCTTCAAGCATACGTAAGTGCTCATCTAGTTCTGCTTTCTTAACGAATGCAGTACCGTAAATACGTTGTAACATTTTATTATTGCTATCGCCGCGCCAGTAAGCACCTGCAACGCTTAATAATTTAAACACTTTAATTTTCCCTGTAGATGGAAGGTGAACACCACGGCAAAGGTCGAAGAATTCGCCTTGCTCATAGATTGAAATAACTGCATCTTCTGGAAGGTCGTTAATTAAATCTAATTTTAACTCATCGCCAATTTCTTCAAAGCGACGAAGTGCTTCTGCACGTGGTACTTCATGACGAACGATTTCTAAGTTCTCGTTCACGATTTTTTGCATTTCTTTTTCGATTTTCTTGAAGTCTTCAACTGTAATTGCTTCTTCCATATCGATATCGTAATAGAAGCCATTTTCAATTACTGGGCCAATGCCAAGCTCAAGCTTAACATCTTTATATAAACGTTTTAACGCTTGTGCTAAAAGGTGGGCTGTTGAATGGCGTAAAATATATAAGCCATCTTCAGAATCTAATGTAATAATAGAAACTGCACCATCTTCTTCGATTGGTGTAACAAGATCGATCATCTCATCGTTTAATTTTCCAGCTACAGCTTTTTTCTTTAAGCCTGGGCTAATAGAAGCTGCGATTTCTTCAGTTGTTACGCCTTTTGGAAACTCCTTCACAGCTCCATCAGGGAAAGTAATTTTAACTACATCTGCCATCACTGGTCACTCCTCTTTTTCTCAAAATAAAAAACACTCATCCCATAAAAAGGGACGAGTGTTGAATTCGTGGTTCCACCCTTGTTCCAATTAACATGATCGTTAATTGCTCAAGTTCAACATAACGGTGTTGTCCGTTAGCAATTACTAAAAGAATCGTTCACTGCTAAAGTTTAGAGGTGGTAAGTAATAATCCCGTACTAGGAAGCTCACACCCTAAGGCTTCCCTCTCTGAAAATCGTAGAAAACTACTCATGTCCTCATCATGACATTTCGATATATTTCATTTATGTAGGTAATTATATGCTCAAAAACTTAGAAAATCAAGGGCGTTACCTTTATTTTTTAAATTTTTCACATTGCGCTCAAAATCATGTAATCCATGTAATTGGACCCGTTCTTGAAACACATTTCGCAAAGTAATAATCATATTATGGTCTTGTTCCTTCGTATATAAATAAATCTTTTTTGGCGAAATAGAAAGAAGCGGCGCAATTACTTTTGTATCAATATATACATCATTTTGCTTTAATAATTCTTCATCTATATATTGGACCAACTTCTCCTGTTTTAAACGTCTACCTTTATCATCATAAAAGATAAAGCTTTCATCAAAAATAAGATGCACACAGGACAAGCGTGATTTACGGCTACTCACTTGTTGCCGAAGCGTTTCAATGAACATTTGGTATTCTTGCTCCATCTTATACTCATCAATTGCCACTTCCGCAAGTTTAGCCACCATTTCCCTATATGTACGAAGACGAAAACGGATATATGATGAAAACGAGAATGAGAGCGGATCACAAAGCCAATTATTTAAAGAAGACTTAATATATGACTCAAATGCGTTACGAGTTAAATCCTGAGCTACACCTTTTCTTCTTCCCTTTAAAATCTCATGTGCCATGTGCAATATTTGATGACACTCTTCTTGTTCTTCATAAAAAAACTTTTCTTTTAAGATCGTATAAATCCACTCATTTTGTTTCACATTCACAATGAAATACACCATTACTGGCAATAAGATCTTTTCAATATAATTCGATTCATGTACTGGTATGTGAATCACCACTTTTTGCTCCTGTAAATACACACTCGTTTCCTTATATAACACTTCCGCTCTTTTCAGCAATTGTCTATATACGTGCATAGCATCATTTTTTTCTTCGAAGCAAATTTCAATCACTTTTGTCCCCCCTTTTATCCCTGCTCTAAAGGACTGTATCTATACGTTACAAATCCTATAAGAGTCCTTTCCGCGTGAAGTTCACTCTTAGTAGAATTACATTTCCTATCGTTAGAAAATCCACTCAATCTGGCTTGCTAATTTTATATATATTAAGGGAGGGAGAAAAAAATGATACAAGCTACTATGAATTTTTTATTGTATACTTTATTTATCACTAAAAGGGGGTATCCGAATGTTCGAATATAAATTCGTAAAAGTCGAATTCCATTGGGGGCTCACTCGCTCAAAACTAGCTGAAGACTACCAAGAAATTATTCAAGAACATGCTAGAGATGACTGGAGGTTCGTACAGATTGTCGCCCCTACGATTGGCAGTTCTGGACAACCTGAATATTTCGACCTCATATTTGAAAAGAAAATATCACTATAATACAAAAGAGCAAGCTTCTTGAACTGCACCCCAATTGT